>JBKBTB010000186.1:0-3648 GCA_046291015.1 Exilispira sp.
ACAAAATGGTATGGTTTTAGTACCTGTTTTAATGCCAGAGTATTTGCGCCGGTTCCATTGAATGTCAAAAAAGGCACAATATTATCACCAAACTTTTGTTTTAAGATTTTAAATAATTCTTTTGTGTAAATATCATCACCATATCCAATGGAATGATTTTCATTTGCATAAATAATCCATTCCAGTACTTTTTTATCAATCCCGCTATTATTGTCAGAAGCAAAACTTCTAAAATTGTTTTTTAATTTCATCATTTGCCCTTCTTTATTCAATTTAAATTTTATTCAAGTTTATATTTTTAAATTAAAAATTGCTTCTATTTACATTTATTATCACCTTTGTATTCATTAATTAGTATTAATTTATTTGTATTAATTAATTTTGCATTCATTACTTTATTTGTTTTAAAAGCTATATTTATACTCATTGATAATTTAATATTTTTTGTTTTTATTTCTTTTTTATCTTATGAAAAAAATTTTTAAAAAATGGAAGTAAAATATTTTTATCATATTTTTTAATAATACTTATTGCTTCTTTTGAATATTTGCTTATATATTCATAAGTTCTTTCGATTCCGAAAAGATTTGTAAAGGATAGATTGTTTTTCTTTTTTTCAATTTCAAGATCATCTATATCATCTTTTAATTGAAAAGCCATTCCAAAAGATAATCCAGCGTTAGATAATTCTTTGGCTTTTTCTTCTTCATCTGCCAGAATAGCGCCTGCAGCAAGGCTTATACTAAAAAATGAGGCTGTTTTCTTCTTATATATATTTAATATACTTTTTTCATCTAAATTCATAGTATTAATATTTTTTAAATTATTACTTTTAGATAAAAGCCTTAAGTCTTCAATTTGCCCATCTATTAATGAGAAAACAGAAAATGATGAAAAATTATTTATAAATTTTATAATAGCCGGATAATATTTATAAAAATCTGAAGAATAGATATTTTCTTTTGAATATATATTGTCTGTAAGGATCTTGAAAGGCAAAATTGAAAGTGCATCCCCAATTAAAATAGCATTGGCTTCTCCACAAGCTTTATGAAGTGATGGTTTGCCCCTTCTTTGATCATCATCATCAAGAGCAGGAAGATCATCATGTATAAGAGTAAATGATTGAAAAAATTCAAGACTTATTGCAAGATTTTCTTTTAAGGGTGATGGTATATTAAAAATATCACAGCTTCTAAAAGAAAAAAAGCTTCTTATCAATTTACCTTTAGAATCAGATGTATAAAATAGATATGATTTTAATATGTCTGAAATATCTTCTTTTAATATATCGTTTTTTACTTTACTATATCTGGATTCATAAATTTTTATAAATTCATTAAAATAATTTTCCCAAAAATTGTTCATTTTGTAAAAAAAATAATTTTTTTATTTAATTATTAAAATTTTAATTTTAAAAAATATTTTAAAAAGGCTATTTTTTTATTAATTTTTTTATTTATTTTTTTATAATTTTTTTATAATTTTTTTTTTATAATTTTTTTTTTATAATTTTTTAATAGTTTATTATAGTTTCAAATTTACCATCAAAATCTTTATCCTGTTCTATTTTATAAATGTAATTATCCTGAATGTAAATAATTATATCGACTTTTCCGTCGAAATTAGAGTCAATTTCCTGCCTGACAAGTTTACCATTTTCGAAAAAATAAAAATCATCATATTTACCATCAAAATTGGTATCAAACTGTTGAAATAGAGGAATACTTGCATTATCTGTTATTATATACCTATATTCTGCATCAGGTAAACCATCGAAGTTTATATCCAGAATGACTTTTTGTTCAAATCCATTATACAACCAGATCCATCTGTCTATCTTGCCATCACCATTTGTATCATATTCCTTATAGACAACCTGAGCAAAAATTTGAACAGAGGCAAAAATAGTTAATAAAAGAAGTAAAAGTTGTAATACAATTATAAAAAGTAATTTTAAGTTATTTTTTATTATATATATTTTCTTTTCAGTCATAAAATAACCTTTTATAAAATTGTTTAATAATTATATCGGTTAAAGTAAATTAAAAAAAGTTTTAATAATTTAATTTTGATTTTGTGTTTTTTCTTTTAATTTTGACAATTTATATCTTTTAATAAATTGATCAATGGCATCATTTACAGCTTCGGTCCTTGAACTATAGTAACCATTTTCAATCATTTCATCAATCTCTTTTAAAAGAATTTCTGAAATTTCAATGCTTTCTTTTCCCATTGATATTCTCCCGAAGTTTATTCCATGTGAATACAGTATATTTTATACTTTTATTTATGTCAAATAAAATCTACAGTTGACAAAAAGAAAAATGCCTGATATCTTCTTTTAAGAAGAAGATAAATAAATAGAATAAGGATAGCTATATTATTGTGAGTAAAAAAAAGAATAAATATATAAATTTAACCTTTAAAAAAAAGGGAGAGATTTCTATTAAGATTTCAGATGATGTCGATATTGAAGAATTCGAATATTCTGTAATTTCAATTTTAGCAATTATAAGAAATAAGCTGGAAGCAACAAATAATAGATATGAAGATCTTTCTCCTTTTTTAAATATATTGATAAAAATCTTAGATGAATTTGAATTTCCGAAAGATAGAAAAATAGATATTTATGATACAACAGATTTAACAGATGAAGAAAAGAAGATGGCTGAATCTTTTAAACATCAATTTTCATTAAAATATAGTGATTTATTTCAACAGTAAAATATTTATCTATTTTATTCCTTAATTTAAAATAGATGTTTTTTGGTAAAAAGAGCAAAAATAAATTAAAAGCATTATTTATAGTTCCTCCATTTTCAGATTTTTATATAAGTCGTGATAGATTATATCCAGCTAATGCCATATTAATCTCAAAAATTCTGGAAAATTTAAATATCACTACAATTATTGCAGATTTTCGTTTTGGTATAATCAAAAAACTTAAAATACCATCAAGTTTATCTTATCTTGAAAAATTTTATAAAAAAGATTACACGGCTTTCTCTCTTTTTAATGATTATAATTATTATGGATTATCTTCAAAAAAAGATCAATCGGGATTTTTTAAGAATTTCTTAAAAAAATATTCAAAACCAGATATAATTCTTATATCATCAAATTTCACAGCATATAGAAGTCATGTGATAAATCTTATCGAATCAATTATTGAAATTTTTGCTGAAGATATTTTTCTTATAGTTGGCGGAAATGATGTAATTATTAATAATAGTTATTATGAAAAAAAGATACAGCAGCTTTTAGCCGAAAAAAATATAGATCAAAAAAAAATAGTTATATATGATCGGGATGAACTTAAAAGTTTTAAAAAGATCATAAAAAAGATTTATAAAAAATTAAGCAAAAATAATTATCTGAAAAATTATTATTATCAATCATCATTTTCAAAGAAGATGGTAATTTTTGGAAGAAGAATTATTAAATTTTATTATCTTGATAAAATCTTATATTATAATCCTGCTAAA
This sequence comes from Exilispira sp., assembly GCA_046291015.1. Classification (GTDB taxonomy): domain Bacteria; phylum Spirochaetota; class JAAYUW01; order JAAYUW01; family JAAYUW01; genus Exilispira. The sequence goes on from JBKBTB010000186.1 coordinate 3,489, forward strand.
AAACAGATATTGATAGTAAAGCCTTTGAAATTATATATTAAAGGTTCGCTTTTACTTTCTTATGGCTGTCCAAATAGATGTTCATATTGTTTTTATTCTGCGGCAAAATTTGAAAAATTTCATTATAAAAATAAAAGAGATATATTAAAAGATCTTTTTG
>JBKBTB010000187.1:0-3615 GCA_046291015.1 Exilispira sp.
AAAACAGCATTATCTGAAAGAGGCATATCAAGACTTTGTATTTCTGATGCTGCATTTATGACATTACTAACTTTCTCATCACTAATATTAAGCATTTCTGCAATTTTTTTCACAGAAATATTCTCACCTTCATTAAATAGAAAGCCTTCTGCTTTTTCAACAGCAAAAAGAGTGCTTATCTGATTTAATGGAAGTCGAATTGTTCTTGATTTTTCTGATAGTGCTTTCATAATTGATTGTCTTATCCACCAGACAGCGTAGGAAATAAAATGATTACCGGTATCTGGATCAAATCTTTCTACAGCTTTAATTAAACCAATATTCCCTTCGGCAATTAAATCCATTAAGGATAAACCCTGATTTTGATATTGTTTGGCAACAGATACAACAAATCTTAAATTTGAAGACACCAGTTTTTCTTTTGCCTTTTCATCACCATTTTTTGCTTTTTTTGCAAGCTCAAGTTCTTCTTCCCTTGAAAGTAAAGGGATTCTTTTTACATCCTGAAGATAAGCTCTTAAAAGATAATCTTTATCATCATTTGTAATATTTGCATTATCTACATATTGTAAATTTTGGTCATTATTATCTATATATTCTTCATCATAAAAATCTTTTTCATAATCATAATTATCTATAGAACAGTCAGTAACATAACCAGTATATGAATGACCATCATCAATTTCGAAATCAGCAATATTTAGTTTTAATTCTTCTCTTGACATCTTAACCCCCAGAAATTTAGTTAAAAAAACCTCTATAAAATATGCAATTTCTGTGCCATAAAAATTTTGTTAGGATTAAATTTCTTTTTGAATATTAAATTTTTAATTATAGAAAAATTATAAAAACACAAAAAGCTATGAATACTAATTAAAAGATAGAATTTAGAATATATTTTGAAATTAAATAGTTTTTGATTACATTTTTTAGTTTAAATTATAAATGCTTAAAGAAAAATTCAACTGTATTATAAACTTGCTTTTTAATTTCATTTTGTGTATTTTGTATACAAACTATATTTATATTTGTATTTCAGAGTTATAAATTTTATAAAACATTTTTAAGAAAGATTTTTTTTTATATTACACAAAATCCAGCAATAGCCATAATTTTTCTTAAATCCACCTTCTGTTCTTTTCCCTTTGATAGTTATAATTGCTTGAGGAAAATATTTCTGTAAATTATTTATTATCTGCTGTTTAAGTGGTGCAATTTTAAACTTTTCAATAATTATACTTGCATCAATGGATGTTATAGTATAATTGTTATTTATTAACCCTATAAGTTTTTCCAGTAATTTTTCAGAAGAGTAATTTTTATACATAGGATCATTATCTGGAAAAAGTTGCCCGATATCTTTTCCTGATACATAAGAAGAAATTGCATCGATTATAGCATGAATTAATATATCTCCATCTGAATGAGCTAAAAATCTATGTTTTTTATCTACTAAAATTCCTCCAATAAAAAGTCCCGCAATTTCCTTTTTATTGTTTTTAACAATTTTATGTATATCAAATCCCATCAAGGAAACTATAGGACAGTTTTCCATTTTAAGCCTTTTAATATTTTATTTTTTAGAAATATTGTTCTTATCTTTTTTATTAAAAAATATTGTTCTTATCGAAAAAATTTTCCATATACTTTAAAAAATAATCTGTTTGCTCATCATCAGAAGCCGTAACCCTAAGGCTATTTTGTATATATCTGGATGAAACATTTCTAATTGAAATTTCATTTTCCAGAAGATAATTGTAAAAATCAATCATAATCTTCGGATTATTGAACTTAAAAAGCACAAAATTTGTGTCAGATTTATACACTTTTTCAATTAAATCTTTTTCCATGAATTCTTTTAGTTTGGTATAAATTTTGTTTCTGTTTCCTATAATAATTTCTCTTATCTTTTGAATCTGCTCTCTTTTTTCAAGCAATATCTTTCCAATTTCAATACTTATCTGTGAAACTGGAAAAACTGGAAATACTTTTTTGAGTTGTTTTATTATATTTTCATTTGAAACAAGATAACCAAGTCTTAATCCAGGGGATAAAAATCCTTTGGAAAAGGTTCTTAAAATTATCAGATTATCAAATTCATTTATCAAAGAAACAAGTGTTTTATCCAGACAAAATTCAATGTATGCTTCATCTATTATAATTAATTTTTCAGGTAATCTTTCGGTAACATAAATTATATCGGATAATGAAAATATAGTTCCTGTAGGATTATTTGGATTAGTAAAAATTATAGCTTTAATATCTTTTTTATTTCTAGTTTTTATAAGTTTTTCGATATTAAGAACAAATTCAAACCCTGATTCTAAAGAATTATCAATTAAATTATTTTCTAATTTCTTTGTTATTTCTTTTTCAATTAAAGGAAGCTCGATAAAATTAATTCCACAGGACTGTCCATAATTTTTGTAGTCGGGATAAGCCGGAACATTCACAACACATTTTGTATTTCTATCATTTATAGAAATGAATAGAAAATATAAAAGTTCATCTATTCCATTTCCAATAAGAATCTGATCTTCTGAGCTTAATCCACAATAATTTTTCAAATTGTCTACAAATGGATTAACAAATTCATCTGTTGGATATTTTTCTATGCTTGCTTTTATAATTCTTTCCTTTTCAAAATCATTAAATAATGAAATAGCTGAAATAAAAGATTCATTTAATGCAAGTGTTCTTTTTTTTCTTTCAACAAATATCTTGTTTTCACTTTTTTTGATTAAATCTTTACTAAATAAATTATATAAATTATTCTTCATCTTTATTATATTATAATCTCTTACTTAATATTTTTTACTTTATTTACCAGGGTATTCCTTTATTTTATTAAATAATCTTCTAAACATTTTATCTAAGATATTTTACTTATTTTACCTTTTTATTTAATAAGCAGTTATAATAATAATTAAAAATCGTGTAAAATATCGTTCAAATCTACCTTGGATGGATCTTTTAAATCCTGTCTATATTTTATTATCAATGGCACCTGGATAAAAAATTCTGAATTTTCTATAATTTTTTTTCTTCCTCCAGGTATAACAACTGCATTTTCTGGAACTTCTTTTTTATATATTTTGCCAGAATTTATATCTATAATAGGTGTCGATCCATTGATAATTGTTCCTGTTCCAATAACTGCTCCTGTTCTTACAATAACACCCTCATATATGCCACAATTACCACCAATAAAAACATTATCTTCTATTATTACAGGTCTTGCAACAGCGGGTTCAAGGACCCCACCAATGATACTTCCTGCAGAGATATGACAGTTTTTACCAATTTGAGCGCAACTACCTATTAAAACAAGGGAGTCTACCATGCTTTTTTCATCGATATATGCACCAACATTTATAAACGAAGGAGGCATAACAACTGTTCCTTTACCTACAAAAGCACCTTTTCTTAAAACTGAACCTGGCAAAAATCTAAAAGCGCCATCACTTCCTCTATAATCAAACTTATCAAGATAAGTAATACCATTTTGTTTCCATTTTTTCAACTTTTCATATTTAAAATAAAGTAAAATAGCATTTTTTAACCATTCATTTACTATATATTCGTTATTTTTCTTTTCGACAATCTTTATACGAC
>JBKBTB010000188.1:0-3599 GCA_046291015.1 Exilispira sp.
TTAACAAAATGCAAAAAGATAAAGGGTTTGTTACTTTTTTGATAAAAAAAACTATCTAGATGCCAAACTTTATTTATTAAAAAAAATTATCAGAACTTCAAATGGATATCTTGATTTCTCATTTTTTTTCAACCTATGCAATATATCGAAAAGGGAAAAAAAGCAAAAAATGGCATTTATGATAATAAATGGCGAAAGATACCTTCTAAAAACCCGGGTATTCTTTCCTACTTCCCATATTTTCCTATTTTCTTCCTATTTTCTATATACAAAAATAATTGATTGGAAACAATATTAATTTTTTGATTTGGTTTTTTCACCTGTTGATATTGATAACATTTTGGATTTTCTTATTTTTACAATAATTTTTGCAAGTATTTTAGCTTGATTTTTGCAAGAGGCTATTTATTTTGGAAATAAATTTCAAAATTCTATTTTCATAACCGGTAAGTATTTTATTGGTACTCATGTTGGTAATTATGAACTTTCAATATATTCAAAAATCCCTTTAGCTACAGTGTTTTTGTACATCTTATGTACTTTTGTTGCGATTGGCGAAGAATCTCTTTTTAAAGGTTTTTTATATGAAGAACATGAAGCAACAATTAAAATATTTTATAAGAAGATCTTTGCTGACATTTATAATTGGTCTTTCATATGATAGAAAAGGCTTAAGCCATAGTGTAGAGTTTCATTTCCGGGTGGATTTTACTCAGCTTTTTGCATACTATCTTATTAATGGAAAAAGTTGCCCAGCAATCTTTTATGGATATAGTAGGTTTAAAATATAGAAGAATAGAGATACAACTTGTATTTTCGTTTTGAATTCCTATTTAATTTTCTGATTTTTTTAATTTGTGATTATTGGATTTATTAAGAATTATAGTTAAAACTGCATTGTTGTAAATAAAGTACATTATGATATATCTGAAAAAAAGGCTAAGAAATGTTGTATTATATTATAAAATTATTCTTAACATCTTTGATAATACTTATAATTACAGAGGCTTCAAAAAAAAGCAATTTTGTTGCTACAATATTTGCTGCATTACCAACAATATCGATATTATCTTTTATATGGATTTATTTTGAGCAAAAAAATACAAATAAAATAGCTGATTTATCTTCTAGCATTTTCTGGATGGTTCTTCCGTCACTTCCTTTATTTTTAATTTTCCCTGTTTTGCTTAAGAAAGGGTTAAACTTTTATTTATCACTTTTAATTTCATGTGCAATAACAGTTTTATTTTATATTTTATTTTTATCCTTTTTAAAAAAATTGGGAGTAAAAATATAAAATATCTATATGCAAAATAATTAAATTTCTATAATTGTATATTTTATATTATTGTATATTTTAAATATTAAATTAAGAAAATAAAGAAAGCTTATCATGATAGATTTACATCTTCACACACAACATTCTGATGATTCAAATGTTACAATGGAGCAATACTGTAAAAAGGCTATGGAAATTTATACAAAAGTAATTTGCTTTACAGATCATGTTGACAATAACCCAGTAGACCCTGGTTATGGGAAATTTAATCCAGATTCATATTTTAGAGAGTTTTATAAGGTAAAAGAAAAGTATAAAGATAATATTGTTCTTTTAAGTGGAGTAGAATTTTCAGAACCACATATTTACCAAAAAGAATTTGAAAAGATTAGAAAATATCCTTTCGATTATATAATTGGAAGTATTCACATATTTTACAATAATATGTTTATAAGCGAAATGGTTAAAAATAATATACCAATTGAAGTTGTTTATGAAAATTACTGGAAAGCCATTTATGAGATGGTAGAGTTTGGCGGATTTGATTCCATTGGACATCTTGATTTTCCAAAAAGATATTTCGGGAAATTGCTTTATGATGAAAAAATGTTAGAAGATATATTAAAAAAAGCTGTCAAAAAAAATATCATTTTAGAAATAAACACATCAAGTTTAAGAAAAGGCTTAAATCAACCTATGCCATGTGAAGACCTTCTTAAAATATATTATAAAATTGGGGGAAGATATCTTACAATCGGTTCTGATTCTCACAATCTTGAAGATCTTGCAAAAGATATAGATGCTTTTATAGATTTATATAAAGGAATTTTCAATTTTGTATATTTCAAAAACAGAAAAGTAATAGAGATTTTTTAAAATTTATAAAAAGTTTTAATTTTGAAATTTTATTCAAATTCCATAAAATTATTAAGATAATATTCTTTATAAATTTCATAAAAACCTATAGCAATAAATTTATTTTATACATTAAATAGCTATCTAATAAATTTATTTTTTTGTAAGATTTTTGTTTTAAAACAGTCAATTATGTAAATAAATGCATAATTTGATTTAATAAAAAATTATTATATATTAAATTATTATATAATACAGTGATTTAGTTAAATGATTATTTCGTTTATAAGATCATAATTTTTGTCTGATTGTTAAATTCAAAAAAGGATAAAATTATGAAAAAAAATCAATTTTATTTGAGAATTTATATTGATTCAAGTTATCAGCCCAAAGAAAAAAAAGCTTTCTGCTGCTGTTATTTTGAAGGTTTTTTAAAAGAAAAGATAAATTATAGCGAAGTATTTTCTCTTGGAGATGTTAAAGATTCTGCATTTTCAGAATATCTTGGTGTTGAAAAAACTCTTTCAAAGCTTGAATCGTTTTTAATTAAGAAAAAAACTAGCAAGCATAAGGTTGCGATAACAATATATACAGATTTACAAACTTTACCAAGACAATTTAAAAAATGGATACCACCTCCACTTGATCCTAGAATTTCTTCTTGTTTTTCAAGAATTTGTCATTTTCTTTCGAATTATTATAAAGCAGATATTTTCTGGATAGAAAGAAAAGAAAATATCGCTGGTAGAATGCTTGAAAAATCAATAAAAAAAGATTTTATTGAAAAAATTGAAAATAAAACAAATAACAAAGTATATTTTGCCGATCTTTTTTGATCTTAAACAAGCTATTGTTTAATCTAAAAAAAAAATTAATTTATAAAAAAAGATTATTAATTTTTATTGAAATTAAATAGATTAAATATTGAATAATAGAATGAGGTTTTAAATGAATAATTTACAAAAAAGAAGTATTTTAATTTGCACAGTAGGAACATCATTATTTGAATCCAACTTGAAAAAACTTGATGAAACTATAAGCAAAGAAAATGATGTTAATAAAAAAAATCTTTTAATTGAAATAAAAAATTCCTTTCAAAATAAGAACTGGGAAGATCTTGCAAGATTAATGCAGGGGATAAATCCAGAAGACAGAATTTGTGGAGCAGAGATCAATACAATAGAAGAATATATAAATAGAAATTCAGTTAAAAATAAGATCTGTTTAGAAAAAATATTCTTTTTAGTATCAGACACTGAAGATGGTAAAAACACGGGCGAATTTTTAGTACAATATTATCTAAATAGGAAAGATTTAAAATTCAATAATGATGATCTTGCTTTTATAATAATCAAAGATTTGCAGGACAAAGATCCAAAAAAGTTTAAACTGAATGGCTTAAAAAATTTAATTCATGAAATAGCTAAAATTGTTAGAAGTTATCAAATCAATAATATTGCAATAG
>JBKBTB010000189.1:0-3591 GCA_046291015.1 Exilispira sp.
TATATTTTATCCCCCTTTATTTAGAAATAATTATTTATAATAAAATTATACTACAATATTTATTTAATTCAATATATTTCTATCATTTTCATTTAGTTGTGCTTTTTATCTGTTCAAAACCCTTACCATAAACTCCCATAACACTGGATATCGAAATAAAACTTTGAGGATCTTCCTCTTTTATTATTATTAGACAGCTTTGAAGTTCATATTTTCTAAGCAAAATTAACAGAATATCTGTTTTTTGCTTTGTATAATATCCTGTAGCAGGAATCAGTGTGACACCCCTTCTCATTTCCTCTACTATTCTTTCTGCAATCCTATCTGAATATCTTGATACAACAATCAGCTGAACAGATTGCTTATTTCCTTCTAAAACTAAATCTATGGTATAAGCCGTAATAGCCATAGTTACATAACCATAAATAATTCTTTCAATTGAATGGACAAGAAAATAAGAAGATGCGATTATAACTACATCGAGAAAAAATATTACTTTCCCCGGTTGTAAATCTCTATATTTATTAACTATCATTGCTATTATATCTGTTCCACCTGAAGAACCACCGGCTGTAAAGGCTATTCCAATACCACCACCAAGGAAAATGCCCCCAATTATAGATGATAAAAGTGTATCAGAAACTACAGTTCCTTTTACAAACTTCTGTATAATTGTTATAAATATAGATAAAGAAATTATACCAAAAACTGTTTTAATACCAAAAGATGAACCAATAAGTTTGATGCCAAGCAATACAAGTAAACCATTTATAACAATTATGCTCAAGCCTACAGGTATCTTAAAACCATAATACAAAAGAGCTGAAATACCACTTACACCACCACCAACCATTTTTGATGGTATTAAAAATACTGCCCATCCTATAGAATTTATTAACATTCCTAAAGCAATTATTAAATATGATTTGAGTTCATATAAGATCTTTTTGTTGTCTTTCATCTTCTCCCCTTATAAATGCATTAAGTTAAAAACATTAAGTATAAAATAGATCGATTACTGGATAGTCTTTAAATATTGAAGAAACAATGGATAAAATATTTTGAGGTAAAGCTTTTAAGTACTTACTTTCAGACCAGGTTGATACTGTAATCCCCATGAGATTTGAATTAAAAAGATAATAAATTTTACAATTTCTTATTTTGAGAAAATTTAAAATCCTTGAAGATAAAAAGTTTTTAGTAAAATCATCTATTATTATATCAATATCTATAAAAAAACTGGATAATCTTTCCACAGTTATATCAGAAATAGCCCCTGGTAAATATATCCAGTCTGGCTTTTTTTGAAGATTGAAAATAGCTTCTTCATTGTGAATAGGATTACTAAAATTCATATAATAAACTTTATCTTCCATGCCTATAGCGACAAGATTTTTATCTATAAGATTAGATCTATCAATCTTATAATGAATTTCTGTAGTATAATCTTTATATTTTTCACGGAATAATAAAATGCTCTTTTCAAAATCCGAAAGTGTAACTTTTCCATTATACACAATTGAAAAGATGAAACCATCTGTTATCATCGAGCTTGCACTTGTGTTTCTATTTAATGCCCCATCAAGCAGTATAAAATGAGAATATTTTTTTAGTTTTTCTATAAGCTTTTTTGTTGAATATAAATCTCTTGGTCCAACCAATTCAATTTTCATAGAATTTAGAGCCTCTATTATATAAATAGAACCAAGCATTGTATCTATTGATGTATCTTCAATTATCTTGAATAAATTACTGCTTACAGGTATAAGTTCCTTTACTGTCGCAGCGAATGAACCTTTAAAAAGATGTATCGGAGGTTTTTCAGTTTTATAGACCCTATCTACTGTTTCACCATCCCATCCTATAGAAGATATTCCAGCTATTTTATTGATATCTTTTATATCAGAAAGCAATTTGTTTAATACAGTGGTTTTACCAGCATTTTTTGAATTTCCAATTATTGCATAGCTTTTCTTTTCTTCAAGATTAAATAATTTTAGTAATGATTCCTGCATAATCAATATGCAAAAGATTTAACATAAAATGATTTTTTATAAAGTAACTTTATTTTGATATAAAATGACTTTATTTTAAATGAATTTACTTTAAAAGTAAATTTACACAATTTTCAAGAAGAATTGAATTTGTAACAACCCCAACACCTTTTGGAACAGGAGTATAACTTATATCTACCCTATCTGAAAAAGAATCTGGATCAAAATCACCAATTATCCTATCATTTTCATAATTTATAGAAGCATCAACAACAACAACATTTTCTTTCAATCTTTTACCATTAAAAAAATGTGGCTTTGCTACACCACTTACAACAATGTCTGCTCTTTCAATATGTGAATCTATATCAGTTGTTTTTGTATGGCATACTGTGACTGTAGCATTTCTATTTAAGAAAAGAGCTATAAGTGGCTTTCCTATCACAAGACTTCTATTTAATATAACGACATTTTTACCGGAAATCGAAATATTATAATATTCAAGTATTCTTATTATACTTAAAGCTGTCGGAGGTGATATGGTCTCATCCTGAGCAAAAAGCTTTCCAAGTGAACTTGTTGTAATCCCTTCAACATCCTTTTCATAATCTATAAAATCAATAATCTTTTTTGAATTAATATTATGTGGAAGAGGCATTTCAAGGAATATACCGGCAACATTACTATCATCATTCAATTTTTTTATAATATCAATTATAGTATTTTCATCATAACTTTCTAAAATTTGAATTGTGCTATATGGTATTTTATATTTTTCAAACAATTTCTTTCTCGATTTTGCATATATTCTTGCAGATTGATCAAATGTATTTTCAAGAACAGTAATATTTCTGTAAAAATTTTTATTCTTTATTTTTTCAATAATTTTTTCTTCTATGCTTTTCTTGACTGGTTCTCCCTGAAGTTCAATCATAATATTCCCCTATTTTATAAATTTTATTTGAATTTTTTAAGTCTAAATATAATGATCCAAATATAATAAATATCTTTATAATAATTTCTATCTATTTAATTTTTAGTCCTGAAAACAATCTCATTTGAAAAATCTGATTTTTGCGGATAAAAAGCATTATCAACAGCTTTAACAGAGACAAAATATTCTGTATCTGCTCTTAAAGTAATAATAATAAAGTTTTTTTCTGTAAAAATTGGTGATATACCCTCAACAGCATCACTACATATATAAAATTTACTTTTTGTACCATAATAAAGATAATAACCTATAACATCTGATTCAATATTTTTATTCCAGTATATTTCGACCTGAGAATTATTTAAAATTTTATATTGTAAATTATTTGGTGGAGATGGAGGATAATTTGGAATTATTGTAATAATAAAATCGAGTAATTGAGGGCTGAATCTTCCTTCATATGAAGGGAAGAATATAATTTTATACTGAAGATATCTTCCCTTTATCATAGCATTTGTTTCATATTGCTTCCATGGAATTACCCCATCATCTTCATCATAAAAATCTTCCATTATTCTATAGTAAATGACAAGTGAAGTTTTATTTTCCGTTATGCTTTTAGTTTCAAATTTAAAAACTTTTGATGTGTAATAATTTAAATCA
>JBKBTB010000190.1:0-3562 GCA_046291015.1 Exilispira sp.
GAAAGTAACACTTTCACAATTCGATGATATTCAAAGAATGGAAGGAGGATGGTACAATCAAATATTAAATCTAGGAAAGAAAGAAAATATTGATATCATTACCTTTACTGGCAGAGCCGAATTTGAAAATGAAAAAAATAAACCCAGTGATTCATATTTAGAAGTTATAAAAAAAGGATTAATCCAGACAAAAGGCTGGAGCGTCGGAGAGTGTGAACAGTATATTAAAAAATTTATATGATGAAAAAAGATTTAAATAAATCTTGTACTTTAAAATTTTTTATCTTTCTAACATTTATATTATTTTATTTAACAACATTAACGGGGAATTTTTTAATTTTTACAATTTATGGGCAAAATTCCATTGACAATTACGCTAAAAATGTTCCGGATTTTGCAAATAAAGATATTTTAACCCTTACAAATTATTTGATAAGACCAGCCAGAAATGACTTTGAAAAGATAAGGGCTATATGGATATGGATAACAAACAATATTTCTTATGATATTGAAGGATATTTTTCAAATAATATCACAACTTATGATGCAGAATCTACTTTTAAAAACAGAAAAGGTGTATGCATGGGTTATACATCACTTTTTAAGCAAATGGCAGATATTGCAAAGGTAAATTGTGTTATTATAATGGGATATGTAAAGGGTTTTAATTATTATCCGGGAAAGGATTATAAAATAGAAACCAATCATTCGTGGGTTGCATTTAATATTGACGATGCATGGTATCTTGCAGATCCCACATGGGGCTCTGGTTATTTAGATATTAACTATAATTTTGTAAAAAGTTATGAAGAGTTTTACTTTTGTCCAGATCCAGAAAAACTTATTTATTCACATTATCCAGAGGAAAGACAGTGGCAGCTTCTTGAAAATCCTGTCGATATTCTTACATTTATAAATCTTGTTCAGTTATGGCCTATCTTTTTTAAGTTAGGATTAAAAGCCACTTCACATCCCTTTATAAATATCAGGACAAACAAAGATAATTTTGAATTAAAATTCGAAACCACTTATGATAATATAAAAATAATAACAGTACTTACCTATTATGATATTTTTGAAGAAATTTCAAGAGGGGATATCAACATTACTAAAGAAAACAACATAAATAAAATAACTATCTTTTTTTCATTACCATATAAAGGCAAATTTCTAATATATCTATATTGCAAAAATCCTGAAAATAACAAATACGAAATTGCCGGGCGATATTTAGTAATATATGAATAAATTTAATTTAGCAATCTTTTTAAGATTATAGTTAACTATATTAAATCAATAATAGTAAATGAATTTCTGGTAAATTATGGATAATATTAAAGATAAGGAAGTATCTCCTGTGCATGCCCTTCAGGTGTAACTTTATCAAAGATTTTCTTTATTCTACCTTCTTTATCTATGATAAATGTCCTTCTTAATGTACCTTCAACCTGTTTGCCATACATATTTTTTGTACCCCAGCAATTATAAATCTTTATGACATTAGCATCTTCATCTGAAAGTAAAATAAAAGGAAGATTATACTTAATCTTAAATTTTTCATGGGATTTTGGACTATCTTTTGAAATACCTATAACTGCCGCACCTTTTGATGTAATTTCACTATAATTATCTCTAAAACCACAGGCTTCTTTTGTACACCCGGGAGTATCATCTTTCGGATAAAAATAAAGGACAACTACTTTTCCTTTATACTCATTTAAACTATGCATTGTGCCAGTTTCATCAGGAAGTGTAAAATCAGGTGCAATATCATTTTCTTTTAATATTTTTTCCATAAATCACTCCTTTTTAGTGATTTATGATAATATAATTATTACTTAAAAATATGACAATAAATTTTTTTAATTTTTTATCTTATATATCTTTATTTTTTTTATAAATTATAAAAAGAAGTAGAAAGCCAGATAAAGATAAAGTAAATATTATTGGCCAGATAAATTTAATTTTATAATATTGCTGAAAAAATCCACTAAAAACAGGTCCAAGCACAAAACCTATACCGCTTATTATCTGAAAAGCACCATTAATTCGCCCTCTTAAATGAACAGGTGATCTATTGGCGATAAATACATTTTGATTTGTTATCTGTATTATTTCACCAATGCTCCATAAAATTGTAGTAAAGATATATAAATAAAATGAATTGAAAAATCCATATAAACCAAAGCCCAAAGCATAGAAAATTCCAGCTAAACCAACCATTAAAAATGCTGATTTCTTCTTTGTTAGATTTGAAACAATTGATGTAAAAAAAATAACTGTTAATGCATTTATTGATTGAAGAATACCATAAAGTTTTGCGCCATTTTTCCCAAAGATATTTGAAAGATAAATTGGAAGTGTAAAACCTGCTTGAGAATATGCAAAGGAAAAGAAAATTGTTGCAGCAGTAAAAATTAAAAAAAATTTATCTTTAATAATAAATTCTATTGCCGATTTTCTGGAATAATAAATATTATCAGCAATATTATTTTTATTAATCTGTTCATCTTTAATTATGCCATTATTATAAGAAGTTTTTTCAGTTTGATTATTTAGCGGTAAATCTGGTTTCGTTTCTTTAATTTTAATTAATACCAAAAAACCAAGCAAACAAAAAATAGCATTACCAAGAAAGATAAGCGAAGTATAATTTTCAAATAAAAACCCAGCAATGAATGGACCAAAAGCAAAACCAACATTTGTAGCAAGATATACAAGTGAAAAGGATTCATTCCTATTTGATGGATTTGTGACATCTGTTATAATAGCAGTTATTGGAACCTGTGTCATCATGAGGAAAAAATTTGCAAAAATAAGTAAAAATGCGATTATAAGATTTCTTATTATATTGAAATGATAAAGAAAAAAAATAAAAAAAATTAAAACTATATATATTAAAAAAGATGATAAAAGTATAACTCTTCTTCCAGCATTATCTGAAATTTTTCCAGAAATTATACTTGCAGGAACAAAGGTAAAGCCAGAGGCTATTATAAATAAAGATGTTGAATAAGGAGGAATGGAAAGCTTTTTGACTAAAAATAATGTTAAAAATGGATATATAAAATTACCCATCGATAGAATAAAACGAACAATGGCAAGTCTATATACTTCTTTTGATAAGTTCTTATATGAGTTGAATATATTTTGCATGAAAAGATAATATCAAAAAATCTGGATTAATAAACTAAAAAATATTTTTTTCAAAATAATCAAATTAATTAATGCTGTATTTATATAAATCTTTTTCCATCATCCCAAATAAAATTAAGGTGCCATTATTAAGATATTGATTTTAAAACCATCTGGTGTTTGCTTACAAAGATATATAAACTATTTGAAAGGGTAAATAAAGATAACAAATTTGTAAAGAAATTAAAAGATAATTATGCAAAGTTAGCTAATTAATAACTATATATTTTATATGTTATAAAAAAGAGATAATGACAGATATAGATGTAAAACATATGTAAACAGACAAAAGAAGTAGAACAATAAATTATAAGTGAGAAAAAAGTTTATCTAGATTTTTTTACATATTAAAAACAAAAGTTAATAT
>JBKBTB010000191.1:0-3551 GCA_046291015.1 Exilispira sp.
TATTTAATTTTTACTTGTTTTTTTACAATTTAGTAATTAAAATTTTATTTTAATCTATTTGATATATTTCTTGTTTTTAACATTTAGTTTTAATATAATACTATTCTGATAGGAAATATTGATGAAAAATAAATTTAACAGGATTATTTTTCTAATTTCTTTTATAATTTTTATTCTTTCCTTTTCAATTGAAGTTTTATCTCAGGATAGTTTGATCTCTATTGAAGAATTTAAAAAATTATCTGCAGATAAAAAAGAATTATACTTAAAAGATATTATACCAAAGTTTATATATGAGCTAAAATTAATATATTATATAACACTCACAGACAAACCAAAGGATTTATTTCTATACTGGGAAAATGCAATAAAAAAAACAGAAACACCAGCAGACGAAAAGACAACGATTAAAAGATCAATAGCTTTGATTACAATATACATATTTTTAGAAAAACTAACATATATTGAAAGAAATATATCAATAATTAATTCTGCGAATAACAATTCTGAAGAAATAGAATTCATTAAATCTGTATATTACCTATATTATTCATTTGAAAACACAGAAAATTATATAACAGCCTCAAACCAGATCTCTAATTTTTTGATAAAAAATAAGATGATAGCCAGTTATTTTATGAATTATACATCTTTGGACAAAATTCAGATCATAATTACTTCAAATTTTAACCAATTTATCGAAATATTCACTGATCGATTTTTAATGGAAAAACTTAGTTCTATTAGATCTGAAGAATTAAAAAAAGAACTTGTTGAAAAAATTATAATTAAAAAACCTTCTTTCATTGTAAATCAGATTCAAACATTATTAATGTCGGGATCAAATGATTTTAATAGTTTTCTTATAAATTTAATAACATTAAATAATAAATTATTTTCAAAATCAGAGAAAGATAAAATTAAAAACCAATTTCAGTATCTTTTAAATTTTAACACATCTGAAATCATTCATAAATATATTTATCTTTATTTTTCAAAGGTTGAAACAGATTATTATATAGATAATTTTTCTGTTTTTTACAAAAAAGAATCTAATTTAATTAAAAGAGATCTTGTCTTTTATCTAACTCAAATAAAAAAACCTGAAATTTATAAATTACTTTTCAACATATACAAAAATGAAAAAGATAAATGGATGTTAGCAAGAATATTTGAACTTATCAATGAAAATACAAAAGATAAATTATCTTCTTCTATGGCATTAGAATTTCTCAAACAATTTCAAACAATAAATGAAGATAAATTTATAATTTTAAAAACTAGATTTTTATTTTATTTTAATTCTAAAGACAAGACCCATAAAGATATAAGGATGCTTGCATTATCAAGTATAGAGAAGAATTTCATAAAAGATATAGATGATATTTTTGCAAAATATTTATCTCTGGAAAAAGATTTTGAAATATTTAAAAATGCAATCCAAATAACAATAAATTATAATAAAATAAATATTTTAAAAAATCTAACATACCTAATTACAAAAGAACCAATAGTACCGATTGAATATAGAAATAATTATGATTATTACAATTTTCTCTGTAATGTTTTGAGTTTCGGTGTAGATAAATCTAACTATCAACTTGTATTAAAATACTTCTTTCCGCTATTTAAAGATATTTTGCAAAAAAAACAAAATTTTGATGCTAATAAAGTTTCTGAATTATTTTATAATGTTGATGGTTTATTTTCAATAATATCTTATTCATATTTACCTTTCAGTAATATTACAGCTGAACTTAGAAAATTTTTATTTCAGTACTCTTATATTTTAAATTTGGATTCTACTGTAAATATCTTGCTATCATTGGAAAGCGATAATAATAACATTCAAGAATATATCGATTTCATCGAAAAAAATAAACCACGGGAAAATATTGTAAAAGGGCTTTTTTATATATCATCAAAAACTATTGAATTTAATGATAGGATAATCAATATTATTGAAGAACTAATTAAAAATAACAAATCATATAACCCTTTTTTAACAAATCTTGATGATAAGATAAGCAAAAATTATAATGTTATTTCTCTTATATATGATTTTTTTAATAAATTATCTTTGTTTGATCAAATATATTCGGTAAATATAATATTTAAAGATCCTGAACCAGAGTGCTACGATATAATCTATAAAATCTTTAAATTATTATTACAAAAAAATGATGAAAGAAAAAACAAAAATGAAGTTTTCCCTTATCTATTAAATTTTGAAAAAATAAGACCAATAATTTATAAGTTATTTGTTGACAATGAAATAGAGAAATCAAAGAAAATTGAACTTCTAGATTTATTTGCTTTCCCACAATTTTCCGATGCTGCTTACAATATAGCAGGTTTGCTATCTAATAAAGATAAAATAGATATACTTTATTCTATCAAAATTATTGAAACAATAGGCAAAATGAGAAATCCAGAAAATTTTCTTTTTGTCAAAGATTTTGTTGAAAAAAATTATCATATTAAAGAAATACAGCTTAAATTTGCAGAATCTTCTGCAATTTGCATCAGTCATGAATTGATACCTTATTTAATTAAATTAACAGAATATCCTGATATAGCGGTAAAAGAAGCTGCTTATATAGCCCTTGGATATATTCCTGTTTCCGATTCATTACCATATATATATAAAGATTATATTCAAAATAAAAATCCAGAAAAACTCTATAGATTTTATGAAAGATCAGATGAAGAATTGAAAAGATATTACTTAGATTTTTTACAAAACAAATTAAGCAAGGAAAAATTTTTAGAAATTATTATAAATGGAATTTATCCTTATAAATTTTACAAGTTTGATGAAATTATATTAGAAAAAATATTTAGTTTAAGAAATGATTCTTTTTACAATTATCTTGTCCTGTCATCTATAAAAAAAATACCTCCTTCACAATTTGAGGATATTGCTCTTTTAACTCCTTTTCTATTTATTTCCAATGAATCTATAAGTACTTTAAAATATTTAAAACTTGTTTTTAGGTTAAAAATTTATGAACTTGCAAGATTTGCCATTCTATCCGATAACATAAAACTGGTAGATACATTTTTTTCATTATCTAATAATTTCGACAATATAAACTTTATAAATATATTCGATTTTTTAGAAAAATATAAGGGGAAAGATGGACTTATAAAAATAATTCCAGTTATTTCGAAATATTCAAAAAAAATAGGAGTCAAAAACTCTGTTGATTTCTTTCTTCGTGTATATGATCTTTTTGAAAGTAATAGCATTCTTTTTTCCATATATCCATTAAGTTTAGATTTAGAAGATTGCATGAGGATACTGGAAAAAAATTATAAACTACTTCCAGTAATTTTAAAACTTGCAGCAAATGAAGAAAAGATATCTCAATATTTTATTAATTTTATCTTTGAAAACAGTCTTAATTTTTCATTTGAAACAATTGACCTTGCATTAAAATATACAATGGGATATATCCCAGAACCTTTTGATCAACATATAAAAACAATAATTGAAAAAGAAAACAGGGATGAAGTAAAGCAGTTGTTGTTATTCTACATTTTATCAA
>JBKBTB010000192.1:0-3550 GCA_046291015.1 Exilispira sp.
CAAAATAATTTCGAATTTGAAAAAAAATTGTAAATTGGTCTTTGAATTATATTTACAGGATTAAAATATTTAATCTTCCAGAAGCAGGTCAATTTTCTTATTTTTCCTCAATATTTACAGAACAAAATTTAAAGGGTGAAAAAAATAATTTTAATTTTGAAATTTTTTTAAAATCATTATCTTTTATTCCTTATTATTCCACTTTTTTTTTAGAAGAAGCTATATTGAACTATTATGTCAATTTAGGTAATAATCTTTCAACAAATTTTAGATTGATTCAAAGTTTTTCAAATAGCATAAACTTGAAACCAGAAGTTATAATTGATTATGATTTCAATATAGTAAAACTTCTGCTGGGTTTTTCTTATGAAATCTTTTTCAATTCCTTTTATGGATTTTTACAATTTAATTATAATAATGAAAATATTAGAATATTTATAATCATCAAAAAAGATTATCAATATGATTTTATTCAGGATATTTATACTATATATTCAGATGGAAATTATCTATTTTATGAAGATTTTATTTCTTTTACTTTTTTATTTTATTATACCAACAATAATTTTAAGATAAAAGTAGATTCAGATTTTAGCTGGTTTTTGAAAAAGCCTATTAAAGTATATGATGATCAATTAAATATATTTAAATTAACAGAATATTATAATTTATGGAATTTAATATCTAAAATTCATCTAAACTGGAAGATAAATAATATTCTCGAAACAGAAATAGATTTGAAATTAAATTTACCTTCATATCTATTTACTACCAAATTATTTTTAGAACAAACCAGCGAAACTTTTTTAAGTCTTGATTTAATCTTTTCATTTTTATTAGATGAAATCTCTAAATTAAGTTTTTCTCTTTATTCAGAAATTATGAGAAATTTTTTAGGTTTTAATAATCCTATCTATAATTTTCAAATAGAGTACAATATAAAAAAGAATGATTTTGATATAATTTTATTACTAAAATTAAATATAATTAGATATTATATACTGCCAGAAATTCAATCACCAGTAATTAATTTAACTTTTAGTTTTCAATTTTATTTTTAAGCTAATCTATTATTTTTCCAGGAGGTAAAATGAACTATCTTATAAAAGGTGGCCCTGTAATGATTCCATTATTGCTAATTTCAATTCTTTCTCTTACTTTGATTATTGAAAGATTCATTTATTTCAGAAAAAATGATGATTTTACAGAAAATGATTTTAAGGTTATCAAAGCTATGGTTATAGTTAAAAATTACTCAGAAGCCAAAATTTACTTACAAAAATTTCTTTCTCCAATTTCTAAAGTCATACAGATACTATTAAATGCAAATGAAATTTCCAGGGAAGACAGAGAAAATCTATTTGAAATTGAAAGCATGAAACAGGAAAGAATAATTAATAAATTTTTACCATTATTAAAAATACTGCCTAATCTTTCAACTCTTTTGGGGCTTCTTGGTACTGTAACTGGAATGATAAAAAATTTTATGATTGTAGCTCAAATTGGAACAGGTGATCCAACTGCTTTAGCAGCTGGAATTTCAGAGGCTTTGATAACAACTGCAACTGGATTAATAATAGCCATACCCACAGTTTTCTTCTATACCTTACTTGATAATAAATCAGATAATATGGAAAAAAGAATGTATATATTTGTGAATGAAATTAACAAGATCATGCAATAAATTAAACAATAAAATTAAATATATATAATTATAAAAAATGTAATAAAGAAGATAATATTTATGTCTATCTTGATAATAATTTTCATACTTTTACTTATTTTTTCAGCTTTTTTTTCTTCTACTGAAACTGTTTATTATTTAAGCGAAGAAAAGATAAAAAATCAATTTGTTAAAGTTAATAGGGATCTGTTTTTAATTTTTATCTTGCTTTCTAATACTATTGTAAATATTTTTATAGGCATTACATCTGAAAAAATATTTGCTCATACAATATTTAAAGATAAATCAATTATTTATGGTATAGTAACTACAACTACAATTTTACTATTTTTGGGAGAAATTATTCCAAAAAGACTCGCATTAATTGTTTATCCAGTTATTGATAAAAAATTTCTTTATTTAATGCAGAAATGGATAGATTCTATCAGGTTTTTTGAAAAAGTTTTAAATTTTTTCATAAAACCAATAAGTAAACTAAATAAAGAAGATAAAGTTTTTTCCATTCGAGAAATAAAAGAAGTATTAAATGATGGAATCAATAAAGGATATTTTAATTCAACTCAGGCTTCTCTACTTTCAAATTTAATCTCTCAATCTATGTCATATGTAAAAGACAATATGATTCACTATACTGAATTACCATTAATAACTAATTCAATGAATATAAATGAAATTTATGATTCTTTTAAAAAGAGTGAATTAAAAAAAATTCCTGTAGTTTCAAAAAATATGAAAACTATCTTTGGTTATATTTCTAAAAATGATTTAATTAATTACTTAAAAGAAGATAGACCTGCTGGTTATTTTAAGATTAATTCGATTATAAAACCTCTGGATATGATTTATGAATTTGAAAATATTGAGGTTGCAATCAAAAGGTTTATAGATAATCAGAATACTATACTTGGAGTTTATGATGAATATTTTCAATACTGCGGAATTTTAGATTATTACAAGCTGATTGACAACATGCTTTTTAGTTTTACCTGCATTTCCAGTAGTAAATTTCCTTTAGTTTTAAATTCGAATATATCTTGCAGATCTTTATTTTATAATTATAATATAAAGTTAAATGAAGAAGATATGAATATGATGCTAAATGATTTCCTTTTCAGTAAATTAAATAAAATCCCTAAGGAAGGTGATTTTATAATATATCGAGATTACAAATTTACAATTGTAAAAGTAAAAAATAAAAAAATTATTCAGATAAAAATTGATAAAGTTGATTAAATGGTTTATTCAATATTTTTGATATTTTTCTTATTACTGTTAAATTCCTTTTTTGCTGGCGTTGAAACAGCCTTTTTGTCTCTAGATTTATTTTTCATTGAAATTAAAACTGAAGGGAAGCATAAATTTTCCTTACTGTATAAAATATTAAAAAAACCAGATTTTTTAATTACCACAATATTAGTTGGAACTAATATAAGCATTGTAGCATCCACTCAAATTTTATCAAAAATACTTCATTCAAATAGTATATTGGGAAATATATTTTTGTTTTTTATCTTTCCGATGATTGTTCTTGTTATTGGTGAAATATATCCCAAAATAATATGTTCAAGATTTTCCTATACTTTTTCAAAATATGCTGCTTTCCCATTTTTATTATTTCAAATTATTTTAAGCCCAATAGTGGTTGTTTTTAATATTATATCCAGATTTATAGAATTAATTTTTATAAGAAATAAAAGGCAGATAGATAAAAATAAAAAAGAAGAAATAAAAAATATTTTAGCTTATTCTCTACAAAAAAAGATTTCCAAAATAGGTTTATTCATCGAAGATGCAATTAAATTTGATGAAATCGCATTATATGAGATTCAAAAACCTCTTTTTTCTTATCCATCATTAACATGTGAT
>JBKBTB010000193.1:0-3549 GCA_046291015.1 Exilispira sp.
TTTTGATATTCATTAATACCTTCCGTGGTTATCATAACAAACTCCTTTTCTTATCTATTATATCGACATTATTAGTTAATTATAATACTTTTTTTTAAAATTATTAAACTAACTCTACGTATAATTAATATTTAATTAATTGAGATTCAATCTATAATTCGATCTATATTTCAATTAAAAACTTTTTAGTTGCAATATTTTTTATTAATAGTAAAAAAGTTCAAGTAAAATAACAAAGGTATTAATTATGATTAGCAAAATTAACAAATTATTATATAATGAAATTTTTTTAAAATTTTTTCAAATAATTTATAATTCTATTAAGATTATTTTTTATGTTATCAGTCTGGCTATCTGTTCTAAATTAAAATTTTATTTACCATTTTCACCGGTTCCATTTACATTTCAAACCATGATGATTTTTTTGATTATCTTTTTTGAAACTAAAAATCTTGCATTTATTAGTATTTTTTCATACATTATTTGTGGTTCTTTAGGTATACCTGTTTTTTCTCATAGTAATGGTTTTTCAAACCTTCTGGGTCCAACAGGTGGATATATTCTTGGTTTTTTATTTTCTTCCTTTTTAGCCGATGAAAAAATAAAATTTAAAAGTTATTTTACTTTATTTATAAAAGGAATATTATCGATTTTTATTATTTATTTATCTGGATTTTTAGGACTTTTAAGATTTATAGATGCTAAAAAGGCTTTTATTACAGGAATCCTTCCTTTTATATTTTTTGATATTTATAAATTGCTTTTATCGATTTTTATATATTCAAAAATAAAATTTAAAGGATATAATTGAATCGGAAAAAAGAATTAATGAAATCTGGAAGAAGAGAAAGCAATTTAATAAATATAACTGAAGATAAGATAAAAGTCCCAGGTAATATTATACCTATAGTTAGTGGAATAAATGATTCAATTATTCGATATTTAGAAAATCATTTTAATTTAGACATTTATATTGGTGAAGATGAATATATAGTCCAGGGAGAATCAGAAAAGATTATACTTGTTCATTCTATTTTTGATCATTTGATTGAAATTGCAAAAAAAAATGGTCATATACCATTTGATGAAGTAAGACTTTTGGTAGAACAGGTAGATCAAAATAATCTTATAACATCAGAAAACAGAATTAAAAATACAATTAAGCTTCAGAAAATAGGGAAAAAAATTGAACCAAAAACTGAGAATCAAATACATTATTTTGATTCGATGACAAATTATGATTTAACAATTTGTTATGGACCAGCAGGGACAGGGAAAACCTATCTTGCTGTTGGTTTTGCTATTCAACAATTATTTATGAATAATTACAAAAGAATCATACTTACAAGACCTGTTGTAGAAGCGGGAGAGAAATTAGGTTTTTTACCTGGAGATTTTATTGAAAAAATAAGTCCATACTTAAAACCTTTATATGACTCTATTTTTGATATAGTAGGAGCCAAAACTTATGATTATTTGATTCATTCTGATATTATTGAAATAATCCCTCTTGCTTATATGAGGGGTAGAACATTAAATGATGCAATAATAATCTTAGATGAAGCTCAAAATGCTACTTACTCACAGCTCAAAATGTTTTTAACTAGAATGGGTTTCCATTCTAAAGTTATTATTACCGGAGATATAACTCAAATTGATCTGGAAAGGAAAAGTGACTCCGGTCTGTCTTTAATAATTGAATTATTTAGATCTATAAAAGAAATTTCAATTATTGAATTTAACAAGAAGGATATTATAAGGCACAGTCTGGTTAGAAAAATGTTATATGTTCTAGAAGATTATGAACAAAAATTACAAAGATAATAACAAGATTATCCTTTTAAAAAATTCTCACACAATAATTTTATTTATTTTTTTATTTTTATTATTTACTATTTTATATATTTTGTTTCAGATATTTATCGTTTATAATATCAAAATTAATCCTCAAATAGATCAAATAGCCAGGGAAGATATTATATTAAAAAAGGATTTAGTGGTAATTGATGAACTAAAAACTGAAGAAGAGAAAAAGATTTTTTTACAGGATATCCCAGCTGTTTATAGTTTATATGATTCTGTATTCTATTCGCAATGGAATGATTTTGACAGACTTTTTACCTATATTTTTAAGGAAAGATCAATTCCAGCAGAAATAGAAAGATATATTAAAAATCAAACAGAAATTAAAATTACAGATAATAGAGTTATACCTCTTTTAATTTTAATTTCAGATAATGAAACTTTAATCAAATTATTCAGATCGTTTTTATATTCTATATATAGTAATGGAATAACAAAATTGAAACCAGAAGAGATTTTAACAAATTCTCAGAAAATAGTTCTTTTAGATTGGAATAGACAGTTTGATTCAATTAAAAAAGAAACCAATATAAATAATTTTATTTTTGAAGACAGATTAGATTTAAAAATTAAAGAGCTTTATGACCAGATATTCAAAGGTACAAATTTTGATCAAAATATTTTACCGGAAGAAAAATTGATTTTTTTTGAATTTATTAAAGAAAATTTAAAAGAAAATTTATTTTATGATCAACTGCAAACAGATGAATTAAAAAATAGGATGCTTCAACAATTTATTCCAAAAACAATAAATTTGACATCCGGAACAGTGATAATAAAAAAAGGCGAATTAATTACAGCCGAAAAAAAAAGATTAATCCTTTTAATACAAAAATCCTTAAAAGAAAATCAATTGAAATTAATATTAAATTATCTAATTTTATTTATAATTACCGGCTCTGTTTTATTGTTTTACCTTTTTAATTTTGCTAATTCTTTTATTCTATATAAAAGATATTCAGTTTATTTTTTTATAATATTAATATTATCTTTTGGATTTTATATATTCTATGAACTAAAAACAATTAAATTTATTCCTGTTTATTTTGTTTTCCCACTTCTTTTATTTTATCTTTTAATTGAATTTGCATATTCGAATGTTGACAGAATAATAGTATATCTGTCTTTAATATTTATTTTATTTTTAATAACAAATTTCGATTATATACTTTTTTATTATGGACTTATTTTATTTACTTCATTAAATTTTTTCCCTTTTCAATTTTCAAGTTATAAGAAGACTATTTTTTCCAGGGTAATATTATCTTATACCGTAACAATTATTTTTTCACTTTTAGTAAATATTATTTTTTCAAAATCATATAAGATTTCTGATCTTATAATTTCAGGAACATTAAATATTTTTATTTCCATGATATTATTTTTTGGGCTTGCACCTATACTTGAAAATATTTTTAATTTTCCCACTATTTCAAAATTACTTGAAATATGTGATTTGAATAATCAATTTTTTTCTGATTTTATACTAAAAGCACCTGGAACTTATCATCATTCAATAATTGTTGCAAATTTAGCAGAAAAAGCTGCTGCAAGTTGTGGTGCCAATCCATATATAGCAAGAGCAGGAGGTTTATATCATGATATTGGTAAGATTAGATATTCAAAATATTTTGTTGAAAATCAGCATGGAGAAAATCCCACAGTAGATATTTTAAACCCAAATAT
>JBKBTB010000194.1:0-3538 GCA_046291015.1 Exilispira sp.
ATGAATGAAAAAGCTATAAAAACATTTGAAAAATATGATAATCTAATTGGAAAAAATATACTTGATTGTCATAGTGAAGATTCAAAAGAGAAAATAAAAAGCTTAATTAAAAATAATGAAAAAAATGTATATACCATATTTAAAAATGGCATAAAAAAAATGATTTATCAAACTCCCTGGTTTATTGATAATAAGATCGCTGGTTTAATAGAATTTTCTTTTGAAATACCCGAAAATATTAATCATTTTATAAGAGATTAAAATAGAAAATTATATTTATTTATTATTTATATTGTTTTTCTCAATTATTGTGTTATAATATAATTGTCTTATAATACTATAATATAAAATATTTAAAAGAAAGTAAAAAACTTAATTAAATGATGAAATAAGGATAAAAAAGATGAATTTAAAAGCCAAGTATATATTATCATTTTTAATCATTTATTTAATTGCTGCAGCCTTATTAACCATTTATCTTACTGACAAAAATCAAAAAATGTTAATAAATCAGGTTAATTCAAGTTTCCAGAACTTTTTATTGGTTATTGGTAGGAGTATAGCCTCTCCTTTAACATCATATAAGATAGTAAAAATGGATGAACAAAGTATTAAAGATGTTAGAAGAGAAATTTTTGAAGCAAAAGATAAGGAGAAAAAATTTGAAGAATTATTGGACATTATTATATTTGATAAAGAAGGAAAGATTGCTTTTCCGGATAATATTTCAGAAATAAATAAAAAATTCCCATTCGAAATAACTGAAGAAGGGAAATTGTCATACAGAATAATAAATTTTTTTAATGAAAAAAATAATTTTTATTCATTTGAATTTAAAAAAGGTATAAATAATTTAGGATTACTGGTTTATAGAGTTCCTTTTACCTGGTCTGGTGGAGTTGTTTATCCTGGATATGTGGCAACCTTGATATCTTATGATAAGTTTTATCAGGAACAAAATAAATTAAGGATAAATTCTCTAATTGTAAATTTATTATTTCTTTCAATTGCCATTGTTCTTATCTGGTTGATTACTCTGCTTCTCACAAAGAGAATTTATATTATAGTTGGCGCTGTTAAAAATCTTTCTCAGGGGAAATTTACAAAGATCCCTCCCAGTGGTAAAGATGAACTAGAGGCATTAATGAAAGAGTTCAATAATATGATTGATGCAATTAAAGAAAGACAGCTTCTGGGCACATATGTTTCCGAAAGTACTTTAGAAATGGTTAAAAAATCAGCACAATTATCAGCTATTATCGAACCAAGTTATCAGGAATATACAGTTTTCTTTTCTGACATAAGAGGTTTTACTTCTTTTTCCGAAAAACATGATCCAAAAGAGGTAATGAGTTTATTAAATAAATTACTTGATTTTCAGGTTAATATCATAAAAAAATATAATGGTGATATTGATAAATTTATAGGTGATTCTGTTATGGCTATTTTTAAGGGTGACAATAAAGAGATAAATGCTGTAAAAGCCGCTTATGAAATCCAGAAGACATGGCCTGTAGATAATGTTTTTATTGGAATTGGAATCTCTACTGGAAAATTAATTGTTGGAAATATAGGTAGTCAGGAAAGAAAAGAGGCTGCTGCCATAGGTGATATTGTTAACACTGCATCCAGACTTTGCAGTCATGCAAAACCCAAAGAAATAGTTTTATGTGAAAATACTTATAAAATTGCTAATATCAATGAGTTTGAAGGACCAGAAATGATTTCAGTAAAAGGGAAAAGTCAACCAATATCTGTATATAAAAAGAAGATTTAAAAAGCCATAAATATTTAAAATTTATATTTTTATAAATTTCTATCTTTTATATTTTTCTTAATATTAGGAGTAAAGATGAAAAAGATTAATTTAATTTTACTATTTTTGATTTTTATATTTTTACTATCAATTTTTACTTCATGTATAAGTTCTCAAAATTCCATAAAAGACAATATAAAAGCCGATAAAGAGCTTATTAAAAAAGCTACTTCTGAATATCCAGAATACAAAGCAGATACTTTAAACAAAAATCCAATTGAATTTTTAACTGAAGAAGGAATCTTTTTAATAATTTTAAATCAGGCAATTAAAGACTATAATACTGCAATTGCAAATGAAGATTTTGAGCTTTTAGAAAAAGCAGGCTATAGTTTTTTTTATGTATATGGATATACTGGTTCCATGGTAGCTAAAGAATATTTAGATAAAATAAGAAATTATAAAAGTAAAAAGCTTGAGGAATATATTGCTCTGGCTCAAAAATTTGAAAAAAGTAAAGAAATCATTATTGCCGCAACATATTGGGCAAAAGTCTTAAAAATTGATCCGGATAATAAAAATGCCAGAGAATTTTTTAGCAAAAATAAAGAATTAATTAATAATGAAATTCAGAAATATTTACAAAATGCAAAAAAACTTTTGGAAAATAAAAAATATGATGATGCCGAAAAATTATATAAAACAGTTCTTTTGTTTGATCCAAATAATATTGAGGCCAAAAATGGTATTCAAAAGCTTAATGAGGAAAAAGTAAAAGCGGCAAATGATTATTTTAATAAAGGTAAAGAGTTTTTTGAAAAAAAAGATTATAAACAAGCCCAAAAATATTTCAAACTTGCTTTAGAAATTGGTTATGACAAAAAGGCAATAAATGTATATTTAGATAAAATTGATCTTATATTAAATATAGATAAATATTATCAGAGTTGTCTTGATGCTTATAACAAAAAAG
Organism: Exilispira sp.; assembly: GCA_046291015.1. Classification (GTDB taxonomy): domain Bacteria; phylum Spirochaetota; class JAAYUW01; order JAAYUW01; family JAAYUW01; genus Exilispira. The sequence continues at coordinate 2,730 of JBKBTB010000194.1, forward strand.
ATTATTTTGAAGCAGAGATTTTTGCCAAAAAAGTAATGGATCTTGATCCAAATTACAAAGATATTAAAGAACTTTATAATAAAATAAAAAAAGGAATTGATGAAACATTGCTTTCATGGTATAATCAGGCAGTAGAACTATATAATCAAAAAGCTTATGATAAAGCTTTAGAATTATTTCAAAAAATTGCTAAATACAACCCTAACTATAAAGATATACAAAATTATATCCAGAGTTGTATGGCGAAATTACAGGCTTTAAGCAGTAGTAGCGGAAGTGGTTGATTCTTTTATAAAATTATTGAATCCTTTTTCAATAAAGCCTTTAGATAACTCATAAACTTCGGTTCTTTCATAGTCAAGCTGGATAAAGTGATTGGATTTTGATAATGTTATAAATATTTTTAATTTGCTATCTATTTTCTTAAAGATTTTTAAACTTTCGTTAAAAGGGCTGATTAAATCCTTTTTCGAGTGAATTATTAATATTGGTATATCTATATATTTTACATATTTTTTACCCATTTTTATTAAAATATAAAGATCAAAAAATCTTTTAGCAGGTATACTATTGTGATAATTTTTATAAAAATTTATATATTCTGGATTATTGCATCCTGGATTTTTCGATTTGAATTTAAATTCTTTTCGCAGTAAAAATCCTTTCAATATCTCAAAGAAAGATGGAAAAACTTTATTATTTACAGAAAAAGCAGGAGCTAATAAAATTATTTTTATATTTTTTTCTTTTTTAATTAATTTTTTTTCTATTTTTGTATATTTTTTATATAATAATACTGCAAGATTTGC
>JBKBTB010000195.1:0-3519 GCA_046291015.1 Exilispira sp.
AAGTTCTATTTGAGCAGGATATAAAAGCTATATATAAGGCTTCATTTTAATTTTATTCTGAAAATTTTTAATGGATAAAGATAAAATGTAGGCAAAACCTAAAATAATTATTATAACTGGCGAAGGTGGAAGATCATAATTAAAACTAATTATAAGCCCGGCAAAACCAGCAAACAATGTTAAGATACCACTAAAAAACATTGTTTTTTTAAATGAAAAATTAAACTTAAGTACTGTTGCTGAAGGAAGTGTAAGAAGTGCGATTAAAAGCACAATTCCTACAACTTGAGTTAGAAGAACAACTGCAAAAGATATTATAAAAATAACTATTAAATTAAATATTTTAGAATTTTGTCCCATAAGGCTTGCAAATTCATTATCAAAACTTATTGATAAAATTTTTTTATAAAATAATGTGAAAATTATTATTATAATAAAAGCAAAACAAAACAATATTATTAAATCTTTTATAGAAACAAGCAATATGCTACCAAATAGATATCTTGTCAATTCCTGATTGTATCCTGGTGTTAAAAACATAAATAAAACACCTAAAGACATCCCTATTGACCAGATTGCACTTAAAATAGTATCAAGCCTTTCCTTTTTACTATTGAATAAATACCCTGTTATCAGAGAAAACAAAATTGCTGAAAGAAATGCTCCATTTAGTGGATTAAAAAATTTTACTATCTGAGGCGAATTCTCCTTAAAAATTGATCCAAGATAATTAAAAAAACCCAAACCAAATAAAATAGAATGAGATAAAGCACCGGCTATATATGAAAATCTGTTTATAGTAACATATGTTCCTATTGTACCTGAAATTGCCGATACTCCGACAATAGCTAAAGTTGCGAAAAGCATAAAGGGATATGAAAAGATATAGCTAATAAATTTTATCATAAAAACCTTTTATCTATAATTATCTTAATTATCTTAAAAATTTTTTAATATTTTAAATCTAATATCTAGTAATCATTTTATTTATTTATATTTTCACCCTTATATCTATCAATTTCATATACCTCGCAATTATAAAATTCTGCTTTATTTATCCAATCTTTATTTTTAAAATTATATTCCTGACTGCATCTGTTAAGACATATAACTTTTGATGAAATTGAGGGAACAAATCCAGTATCATGCGAAACCAGTACTATTGTTTTCATTTTATTCAATTTTTGTAAAAGGTCATACAAAAATGTTTGAGCTTCCTTGTCAAGGTTAGCTGTTGGTTCATCTAAAATCATAATAGATGAATCAACAGCAAGTGCCCTGGCTATAAGGATTCTCTGTCTTTGTCCCCCAGAAAGAGTAGATAAAAGCTTTTTTTCATAACCCTGCATACCAACTAATTTCAAGCAATTATTAGCAATTTCATAATCATTTTTCGTAAATTTAGTTAAAAAATTTGACTTCAACCGTCCCATCAAAACAACATCCAGAGCATTTATCGGATAAAGACTATCATAATTAATATGCTGAGGTACATAGCCGAATTTAAATTTTTCTTCCTGCAAGGTTTTTCCAAAAATCCTTATACTTCCACTGTCTGGAATTAATAAACCCAAAATAAGTTTTATTAAAGTAGATTTCCCCCCACCATTTGGTCCAATAATACTTACAAACTCATTATTATATATAGTAAAATTTATATCTTCGATTACATATTTTTCTTCATTTTCATACTTAAAATATAAATTCTCGATCTCAATCGCCTTTTCCATCTTTTTTTACTCTTATTTGCTTTCTTTTATTCTTTACATTTTATATAATCTTTATATTTTGTATAGCCTTAATATTTTACATAGCCTTTATTGTTTCATAATTCTTCATATTTTACACAATATTTATATTTTATATAATATTAACTTTTTATATAAATAATTATAACTATACCTTATCGAATTTTGCTTATAGAATATTAAAACATTAACTTTCTATATAAATAATTATAACCTTTACTTTTTATATAAAACAAATGCTTCTGAGACTTTTAAAAGTGTATCAAATATATTGTATGCTAAAATATCTATGGTTATAGGCTCAAGTTTATTATCTTTGATAAACTGTTCTATCTGTTTTTCCGGAAATTCCGGTTGAATAAATATAAATCTTATAATTTTCTCTTTTATTTTTTTACTTATTTCTATTAAATCAGCAGTGGATGTAACCTTACCCTCTTCTTCAATGCTTATTTGAAACAGCCCATAATCTTCAGCAAAATATGTTAATGCTGGATGTATTATCAGAAAATCTTTTATTTTCGAACTATCAATATTAAATTTAATAGCAATATCAAGATTATTTAATTTTTCTAAAAAATTTTTATAATTCGAGGCATATAAATCTTTACTTTCTGGATAGAGCTCTGCAAGGGCATTAAAAATATTTTCGGATAAAATTTTTATTTTGGTAATAGATGTCCACAGATGTATATCTTCGCTATTATTTTTATAAGCTAAAATTAATTTAAAATTTTTATTTTGCTTTTGAATCTTTTCTACCAGAATATTTTCAAATGGCAAATCAATAGATATATATAACTTTGACTTAAGTATTAAAGCAATTTCTTTTGGAGTAATCTCAAATGTATGAGGATCACTTCCGGGCTTTAATATCGTTTTTGAAACTAAATTTCCTCCAGTAATATTATCTATAAGAAATTGAATAGGAGGAATTGAAGTATAGACATCTACTTTTGTATTTTGTTCTAAAGACTTACTACAAGAAAAACTTAATAAAATTAACAGGAGAATCAGTTTTAAAATTAATAATTTTTTTAGCATAATTTTTAGCATATTAAACCTCCACCTATTCATTTTTAATGTTTTTATTTTTCAAGATTGCAACTTATATAAATGTTACCACAATCGGGGCATTTTTCGATTGAATGATTTTTAATAAAATTTTGCCAGTGCTTTTTTTGTTCGCTATTCATTATGCCAGTTCCATTGCACAAGGGGCATTTATCTTCAAGTGCGAATTCTATAGCATTTCTTATGAATTGCGATCTATCTGGCAAATCTTTTAACTTTTCATATAATTTTTTATCCATCTTAAATGAAACTATCATATCTTTCATTTTCACTCCAGATAAAAAATTTTTATATATTCAAAAGATAAGTAATACAATGTATTACTTTGTCAATATAAATTGAGAAAATTTTTTAATAATTTTGTAAGATTTTTGCTATTATTTTTTCTTAATAATTAGATAAGGAATTTTAAATTTTTTATTATGGAGGAAATGTGAAACGAGGAAATTTTACTATCTTATTTCTCTTTTATTTTATTCTTTTTTCTATCTTTTTATTCAATTTTAAAATTGAAACTTTAGCTCAAAATTCATCTATTTTTATCAATGCAAGCGGTCTTTTAAATGGTAGTCTTAATATTGGCTATAGCTATTATTTTTCACCGGATCTTGCCATAAGAGGTTCTTTTATTTTAGCTAGCATTCCTGATGCTTCAATAACAATGTTCGGAATCGGAATCGAATATTTTCTGGGAAAT
>JBKBTB010000196.1:0-3497 GCA_046291015.1 Exilispira sp.
TTACAATTATCCAAAAGCTTGCATATCTGATTTTATCAAATTAGCTATAAAGGAAAAATTAAAGTTTATTACCATTTGTCTTGCAGGAACAATTATAAAAAATGATCCTATTGAAGGATTAAAAACTTTAAAAGATCTTGGTTATCCTGTTCTTGTGCAAAATATTGAAGGTAATCCCAATCTTTTATTAAAATATGAGACAAGTTTACCAGAAAAGATAATTAAGGAAAACCTTTTTACTGAAGAATCAGAATTAGAAAAAATTCCAGAATTGATAAAAAAATATATATTTACAAAAGGAGATTAAAAGTGAGATCCAAACAGAATATTCTTATTGTCGACGATAATACTCAACTTAATGAAATGCTGAAAACTATTCTGGAATCAGAAAATTATTTGATAAAGCAGGCTTTTGATGGGAGACAGGCATTTAAAATTGCGATTTCAGAAGATGTGGATCTTATAATAATGGATTTAATGATGCCCAAGATGAATGGAGTTTCTGCTATTAAAGCTATTTACCATGTCAATCCAAAGATTAAATTTATCGTAATTTCTGGAAATATGGGATTTATCTCAAAAGAAGAACTATCCAATTATAACATAGTTGCCTTTTTTGATAAACCCTTTCATATCCCAGAAGTTATTGAAACAATAAAAAACACATTAAATTAAAATGCTGTGCTTTCTATAAAATTCTTTAACATCGGTTTTGGTAAAGCTCCGATTTGTCTTTTCACCTCTTTGCCATCTTTGAAAATTGCAAGAGTTGGTATCGATGCAATTTGATATTTCATAGCAAGTTCACTTGCTTCATCTGTATTTACTTTACAAACTTTAAGCTTACCTTCATATTCTTTTGCGATCTCTTCTACAATAGGTGCAACCATCCTGCATGGTCCACACCAGGGAGCCCAGAAATCAACAAGAACAGGTAATTTAGATTTTAATACTTCATTTTCAAAATTTGTTTCATCTACTTCATAGTAAAAACCCATAAATTCCTCCAGAGAATTAGTAAATAATTTTATGTATAAAAAATATAAAAAATTTATTTCAAAAGGTCAAATATTAAAAAATATTATTTTTTAGTCAATTGTTCGAGAATTTTTAGAAGCTCATTTTTCTTTTGTTCATCAGCAAAACCGAGATAAATATCTATAAGTTTTATTGCCTCTTCATTTCTTCCAAGTTTTATAAGTGCATTTATTGCTATATCATAGGCTTCGCCATATTTTTTATCAATAGAAATGGCTTTCATAGAATAATTATAAGCCATCTCATAATTTTCATAATTTAAAAGAGCAAGTGCAGCTTTCATATAAAATCTTTTTATATTATCCCCCACATTAGATTTTGTTTCAACAGATATCTTAATTCGTGAATTACCTGTTTCTATAATTTTCAATAAACCATCTTTATCTACCAGTTTTTTTTCTTTATCAATTAAAATGCAATCAAGAATTCCTTCATATGTTTCAAGATAAATTGAAGAATATTTAACTGCAAGATTATAATATTGAAATGCCTTTGTCTTATCCTCATTTACGATCATATTTCCAATAATAGTATAAATATTCGCAAAATTATCACTTCTTTTTTCAACATCAGAAATGTTTTTGTTTTCATTCAAAGCACTATTAAAATAAGTTAATGATTTATTCAAATCCTTTTTAGTTTTTGCTTTGTAATATGCAAATCCAAGATTATAAAAAGTAGAAAAAGATTTTTCACCTAAAGATATTGCTTTTTCATAATAAGTAATTGAATTATCATAATCCTTTATGCTGAAATATGAAAAACCAAGTTCAACATATGCAGGCAAATATTTTGGCTCAAGCTCAATTACTTTTATAAACATATTGATAGCTTTTACATATTCCATCTGATTTTTTAAAAACAATCCATAGTTAAAATAAGTCTTATATAAATAGGAATTATCGTATAAATTTGTACTTGATATAGCAAGATTAAAAAACTTTTCGGCTGATGTTTTATCGCCAAGTTTATCATATGCCAGTGCACCCCACATTCCCTCTTCAACATAAATAGGTTGATTTTTTATGGAATTCTGGATAACCGAAATGACCTGATTATACATTTTTTTCATGTAGTAAGATTTTGCAAGCATTATATTGATTTCCTTATTGGATTTATCCTTATCAATTGCTTTTGAAAGATATTCGATTGATTTATCCCAGTTTTCTTTATTAAAATAATACTTACCAAGAAATTGATTCGCAAGTAAATTATTTGGATCTCTTTCGAGTAGATTTTCTGCATTTTTCTTTGCATTTTCATAATCTTCAAGTGCGATAAGAGAAAGCAGCAAACCTTCGATAGCACTAACTTTTTTCGGGTTTATCGATAAGGCTTTTTGAAAGGTCTCTTTGGCTTTATCGTAAAGTTTTGATTTGTAATACAATTGACCAAGTAAAATATATGAATCAATTGCATCTTTATTTAATTCGATTGATTTTTCAGCATTTTTCTGGATTTTTGAATAGCTTTCTGTTGAACCATCATCTATTGAAAAATATGAAAAGGCAATGTATTGATATGCAAGATAATCATCATTTTTTATCTTTATTGCTTCATTGAAGTATTCTATCGCTTTTAAGTAATTTCCATTTTTATATTCATTTTCACCTTTTTTTATAAGGTCATTATAAGATTTTAATTTTTCATCAATTTTATTATCTTTGGTTGTTTCATTTTGTTTAACCTGCTGAACTTCAGGAAGTTCTTTGGGTTTTTCAATCTCTTTTTGTACTATAACTATTTGTTTTTCAACAACTGGCTTTGATTGATCAAGTTCAGTATTGCTATTTTTTGTAGCTTTTTGTAATTTTTCTTTTATAACTAAATCGAGTAATTCCTTTGCTTTTTGATTATCCGGGTTTTTAAATAAAATATTCTCAATTACCCTTTGCGCAGAATCATAGTCCTGTTTTTCAAGATAATATTGTGCAAGTTTCAACCTTTTTTCATCTGAATTGTTTAATTTTAGTTTATTAAAAATAAAAAGTGAAACAATTATTAAGGAAATTATTACAGCTGAAATAAAAATAGTCTGTTTTTTTTTCATATAAAGTCCTTTTATAAAATTATTATTTTTTTAGTTAATCTTCAAAAAATATTTTATATTAAATAATATTTTACATTTTTATATAAAAAATAAAATTAATAATTAAAAAAACTATAAAGCCTCTTCGCTATCAGTTGGTTCTGGAGGAACTTCTTCGATGGGTGTTGCATTTTGCAAGATTGTATCTACAAGGGTTGTATCAATTGTAGAAGTAGATGAAGTCGAAGAAGAACTGGAACCTGAAGTAGAAGAAGCCGAGGTCGAAGAAGAGGAACCAGAAGAACTGGTACTGGAATCATTAGAACTGTTAGAATTTGAAGTTGATGAATTGCTAATGTTTTGCGGGAAAATGAAATTAGGATCGGATAATACAGAGATAAAATATAAAATTTTTTCTTTTTTTATAGGA
>JBKBTB010000197.1:0-3495 GCA_046291015.1 Exilispira sp.
TGCTTATTTGCAAGTTTTAAGATTGTTTTTACTTCTTCTGCTATGGTTCTTGTTTCTTCAAGAATTGAGATAATTGTATTGTTAATGGTTTTTGAGTTTTCAATAGATTGACTAATTTTTGTGTTAATTGTATTTATAAGCTCATTTACCTGATCTGAAATTACAGAACTGCTTTCAGCCATTTTTCTAATTTCAGAAGCGACAACAGCAAAACCTTTACCACTTTCACCAACTCTGGAAGCTTCTATAGAAGCATTTAAAGCCAATAACTTTGTATGTGATGCTATATCTACTATAAGCTTAAGAGAATCTGTCATTTTTTTGGAAATATCGCTTATCTGCGCAAAGGAAGAAAGAGATGATTCAAATGTCGTAATCTCTTTTTTTAAAGCATTTGTTGAGTTTAATATTATTTGAGATGACTTATTTGATTTTTCTACTATGATTGAGGCTGAACTTTTTAATTCATTTACAGAGTCGAGTAAATTTTTTATAGATTGATTTTGTTTTTCAACATTTGATTCAATTTTTTTTGAAACAACAAAATTTTCATTTATCTTTTCAATAACCAAAGAAAAGGTTTTTAAGCTTTCTTTTATTACAGAATTTAAATTAATTCCAACAATATTTATCTTCTGAATAATATCTGATATTTCATCAGATGTTGAAATTGTTGGTTCAAATACAAAATTGCTCTTCTCCATTTCAGAAAGAATCGAAACAATATGTTTAAAATTTTTTCTTAAAAAGAAAACATAAACAATAGTATATATTGCAAATATGATAGATGAAAAAATTATCAGTCTTCCAAAAATATTTTTTGCAGCATAGTTTAACTCAAGGGCTAAAATAGCTCCACCTTGAATAGCATACTGGATTAAAGAAAATGTTATAAAAAGAAGCAAAATTGCAAGTAAAGAAGATGGTATCATGAATGTTGCAAAAGTTTTTGTTATAATTCCCACTCTGTAAATTTTATAAGGTGAATCTTCAGAGGCAATTTTAACCTTACTTGCCCTCTTATAAATTTCAGTAAGTGAAAAGTTGATAAGATAATAGGATAAAATAGTTAAAACGACAAAAATAAAAACAAAATATGCTATTAATGTTAAAATAAAATTATTTGGGATTAATGATAATGATATGCCCGAAATTATTCCAACAATTGTAAACATTAATAATCTTATGGAATAGTTGATTGAAAGAGTTACAGGCATATTTAAAAGTTTAGCTCTATATCTTAAAAATTCATCTGCATTAAATTTAAATGAGATATTGAATATGGCAAAATAATCAATAAGATCTCTTAATTTAAAATAAGCGAAAATTAATCCAATAAAAAAATTTGAAAGGTTTAAAATCAACATTATATTTATGAATTCTTTAAAACTTTGACCAATAATCGGAAAGGGCTGAAAAATAAATAAACACAAATATGTGAAAATTAAAACAAGTAATTCAGAAATAATAATATAGATAAAATTAAATCCCTTTTTCTTAAAAGATTTTTCAAGATATTCAAGATGGTATAATTTTTTTCTTTTCTTTTCAATTTTGTTTTTCGGTTTTAATCTATAATTAACTGATTTAGTCTTCATTAAAGATTTTGTCTTCATTTACACCCTCAATATATTGTGATAAATACAATATCTTTTTTCAATTATCGACTAATTTTATATAAATCTATATTTTAATTAATTTTTAAAAAGATTGAGATTTATCTTTATTTTTCTATATCTATTAGCAAATCTATGTGCCTCATTTCTAATTTCAACAAGTAATTTTAATCCTTCATTATTTAAGGGTAGTTTTAACTCTTTCTTTCCTTTCTCAATAATAATTGTTTCTTCTCTTTTTGCAAGTCCAATTATTGGTATATCAATATTCATTTCCTGATTTATAATTTCTGATATTCTTTTAACATGTCCTTTCCCACCATCCAAAATTATAAGATCTGGTAATTTGCTTTTAGTATTGTTATATTCTAAAATTCTACGAAGAACGATTTCTTCTAAGGCAGCATAATCATCCTGTTTTTTAATGGTTTTTAATGTAAAATGTCTATAATTGCTTTTATCTGGAAAACCATTTAAAAAACTTACAGAAGAACCTACAATATAAGAAGATCCAATATTTGAAATATCAAAACCATCAATTTTATAAGGCAATTTTTTAAGATTTAATATATTTTGCAATTCTTTCAATTTCTTTTGCTCTTTAAATAATGCTATTTTAAAGGATTGTTTATATAGCTCAATAAGTTGAAGTAACATTACTTTATATATCTTTAATTCAACTTTACTCTTGTAATTTTTAATTTGGATATCTTTTTTCAATAAATGGTTTAATGGTTCGATTAATTTAGGGGCTGGAATATACAAAAAATCCCCTTGTTCAATATTTGAGTATATAGATATTATTGCCTGTAATATTATTGAATCAAATTCATCTTTATCTTCAATGTATGTAAAAGTTTTATTGATTGAAAAGGTTTTTATTCCATTAGTGCTTCTTAAAAGTGTAATATAACCATTATTATCTCTTAAGTAAAAGGCAATAAAATCATATATACCTTCATTAGTCCAATTGTAGGAAAAATTATTTTGAAATTCTTTAATAATCATATATTGATTTTTTAGAATACTGGCTTTTTCAAATTCCATTGATCGAATTAGATTATTAATTTGTAATTCTATTTCTTTAAGTAAATCTTGATATTCACCTTTTAAGAATGAAACGGCTTTTTTATATTGTATCAAGTATTGATTTTCATCTATTAAAGAAGCACATGGAGCACTGCATTTCCCTATATGATAGTTTAAGCAGGGTTTTGAATTTTTAGTTAATTTTTTCCTACAAGTTCGTATCTTAAAAGTATTTTGAATAAATTCATATAATTTATCTGTCATTTGCCTTGATAAATATGGTCCGAAAGTAGGACCATCAAATTTGTCTTTTTGTCTAATTATAGAAAGAGATGGGAATTTTTCTCTGGTAAAAGCAATTAGTGTATAGGATTTATCATCCTTTAATTGAATGTTATATTTAGGTTTTAATGTGGTAACAAGATTTTGTTCCAGTAAAAGAGCTTCAAATTCTGAACTACTGATTCTATAATCAATGAAATATATATTGGAAATTAAAATTTCTGTTTTTTGATCATGATTTTTGCTGGAAAAATATGAACTAACTCTTTTTTTTAAGTTTTTTGCTTTACCAATATATAAAAGTATTTTGTTTTTATCATAAAAAAGATAGACACCACTTTTTTCTGGTAAAGTATTGTAAAATTTTGCTTCAACCATTTTGAACTAATTTAATATAAAAATAAAAAATAATCAATATTGACATCAATAATATATGTGATAAAAAGGTAAAAAAAAGGAGATATTAAGTGCCAAATAAGAAATCTGCAGAAAAAAGAGCCAGACAAGCTCTTAAAAAAAGAATCGAAAATAAAAGTGTAATATCAGAAATAAAAACAACTTTTAAGAA
>JBKBTB010000198.1:0-3463 GCA_046291015.1 Exilispira sp.
TATCTCCTTCAGCTTCTTCACTGATTTTAGTTAATATAAAAGATGGACCGCATTCAAAATAAAGTTGCAAGAAAAAAATTGGTAAATAAAAACCAATATTAACATCACTATAAAATTCATCATGATAATAGTTCCAATCCTCAGGTCCAAAAATCCCGCCTGGAGCAGCATAAGGCTGTATAATTTCCCAGGCATCAGGTCCCATCCAATACCCAAGATCATTTCTGTAAACATAATACTGCCTTCCAACATAGATTAAATTTGCAGAAAATCCAAAAAACTTTGAAAGTTTCAACTTTGCATTTAATCCCCACATGGCTGAATTAAAAAATTGAGCCTGATTCTGACTTAATTGATATAAAGAAATATTAGAAACAGAAACAAGCCCTATCCCAAGATAATTATATTGGGCTTGTGCAAAAGAAGTTATACTAAGAAGAAATATTAAAATTAATAGGATAAAGATTTTTTTCATAAAACACCTCCTTAATTATTAAAATATTAATATTTTTTCTTCTATCTTATATAATAATACATTATGTTTTTTTTTTCAACCGAAATTACTAAAATTAAATTGAATTATCTATTTAAAAAAAAATATTTATCTATATTTGTAATTTAATTTAATAATCTTTTCAATTCTAACTATGTTTTGAAACTATACCCCAAATTGAGATAAATATAGATATAGCTAAAGCAATAATATTAAGAGACTCAATAAATCCACCTTTTAATGGAAATAAGAAAAGTGATATAATTATTGGATATAAAACTGTAAATCCATATTGAAGTGGAGCAATCATTATCATAGTACCATTTTTATATGCTATTTGAATTGCAATAAAAGAAATAAGACCATTTAATAAAAATAGGTAAAGGTAAATTGATGAAAAATATTTTATATTTAAATTTAAACCTTTATCAAGTTGAAGAATTTTCATGGCAACAACCATAAAACCAGCCATACTTCCAGAGGTCGCCGATGGTATTATTACCTTAAAAAAGTTATTAAATCCAGAATTTTTGCTTTTTTGTAAACTATTATTTTTGTTTAATTTTAAGATATAGATTAAAATTATAAAAAATAATAATATTGGTAAAAGTGCAAAAAATATAGATAGTTTGAAGACTGGCATAATTTGAGTTGTTTCTTTCGTATTAAAGGTTATTGCAACAATCATAATTGTTATACCAATAATATAAATAATATCTGAACCAAAAATCTTTTCTTTTAATAAAAGAGCCGAAAGAATTATTGTGAAAACAATTGTAAGAGCAGAGATAGCATTTATAACATAAGTTGGGACCATATTTAATGCAAAAAAATTTACTAATGGATTTATATTAATCAATATAAGACCAATAATCCATAAAATAAAATCAGAGAGTTTTCTTTCCTTAGAAAATATATTTATACCCTTTTTCTGTAATACAAAACCAAGCGCAAGTAAAAAGTAAGCCAAAATACCGAGTAATATACCAGAGATGCTATTATTCATCTTTACCTCTTATTCCTGACTTTTTATCCTTTTTACATTTTTCCATTTCTAAACTTTATATTTCTAATATGTCTTTCTAATATTTAAATTTCTAATTTTGCTGTAAAAATCTTGTATTTTTCTCAATTTTTTCAAGATAAGATGCAACCTGTTTAGAAATTTCATCTTTATCAAAATCATAAAACTTAATCAAAAAATCTGCGACTTTTTCTGCAAGCTCTTTCTGCCTTTTATAATGCACCTGACAGTTGCTTTCAGTTCTCCTTTCAAGTATATCACTGATTTGCAAAGCCATTTCATAATTAAAATGATAAACAACCTCCGCTTTGGTTAAAGGATAATCTTCAATGAATTTTTTCCCTAGCTCTGGATTTTTTAATATATAATCAAATATTATAAAAGCTCCTTTACCATATTGTCTTATGCAATATTCAAAATATTCTTTTGATATTCCAAATTTTTTTAAACTTTCTTTATAAAGATTCTTCTCCTTTATTGCTATCAAATAATTTTTCTTTGATAAATTTCTTTTATAATTTTTACCATTTAAATAACCCTTTTTTTGTAAAAAAATGATAAGATCTTCACCCATCTTTCTAAAAATTGTAAGCTTTCCTCCTCCGATAGTGACAAATCTATTTGAATGATCATAAATTATATGTTTTCTTGAAACAGAAGATTCGCTTTTCCCTTCTTCTAAAATTAAAGGTCGAACTCCCGCATATGCGCAAATAATATCTTTATAGGTAATACCGGCATCCGGAAAAACATAATTGATAGTATTTAAAAGATAATCTGCATCTTTTTTTTCGCAAACCGGTTCATCGAGATTTTGATCATAATCAGTATCTGTTGTTCCTATATAGGAATAATCCTCTCTTCTTATAACGAAGAAAAATCTTCCATCATCAATAGAACGAAGTCCAAAAGCATTGTTATTACCCAGTCTATCTCTTTTTATAATAAGATGAACTCCTTTTGTGGGTCTTATAAGCTTTTGATTAATATTTGCTTTTTGAAGTGTTTCATCTATCCATATCCCGGTAGCATTTATAACTACTTTCCCTTTAATAGCATAAGTTAAACCACCAAATCTATCGGTAACATATACAACTTTATATTCATTTTGATCCTTATCAAAACCAATAAATTTACAGTAAGAAAAAGCATAGGATTCTAATTTTTTTATTCGTGATATTGCAAGAGCATCCTTGATTGTCTCAATTGTCAACCTTGAGTCATCAACATTTGTATCATAATAAATCACTCCACAAATTAAGCCTTCTTTTTTAACTGCTGGTTCAATCTTTTTAATTTGATCGGCGCTTAAATATCTATGTTTAAATGGATTTTTATATTTACTTAAAAAATTTGATATAAAATCATAAAGAAAAACTGCAATTTTTATCTTTACTGGTGAGTCTTTTCCGTTTTCATAAGAATTGACAACAAAACCAAGTGGTCTAACAAGATTTGGAAGGGCATTTGCAAGCCAGTTTCTCTCAGTGGTAGATTCTCTAACAAGCTTAAATTCACCATTTGCTAAATATCTAAATCCACCATGTACAAGCTTGGATGATTTACTTGAAGTTCCAAATGCAAAATCTTCTTTATCAAAAAGACAAAAGGAATAACCGCGAATTGCCGCTTCTCTCGCAATACCAGCACCTGTTATTCCACCACCTATTATAATTATATCAAATGCATTTTTCTCAATCTTTTTTATCTGTTTTTCTCTTTCCTTATAGCTAAAATTTTCAAAATAATTATTAAATTCCTTTATAAAATTTTCCATCATATAATAACTCCATACGGAAAATATAAAATATTAAATTTAATTTTAAAAATAATAAAATATTATCTAACACTTACTTTGAAATTTAATAACATATATTATTAAAAATACTAAAATTTTTTAATCTTTTTCCTTGTAATCTTTTAATTATTTTTTACTATATATTTAA
>JBKBTB010000199.1:0-3456 GCA_046291015.1 Exilispira sp.
AAGAATATATATCGATGGTTCATTCAATAAAGAAACAAAAAAAGCAGGATGGGCATTTTGTATTGTTAAGGATTATCAAATTATCTATGAAGAATCAAATATATGTGATCAATTTTTAGATAACACAAGACAGGTAATTGCAGAAATTTATGCACTATATAAAGCCATATTATGGTTAACAAACAATAAATATAATGAGGCAGAAGTTTATTATGACTATAGTGGAGTTGAAAACTGGATGACTGAAAGATGGAAAGTTAAAAATAAAGAAATTGAATCAATTATTATTAAAATTAAAGATCAAATTGAGGAAAATAAATTAAAATTAAAATTTGTCAAAGTTGATGCACATAGTGGAGACTATTACAATGAATATGTCGATAAACTTGCCAGAAAAGCAACAAATTAAAAACTTTTTTATCGCATAATCAGCCAGTTTATAATTGAAGCAGTTATCGTTGTTATCAATGTGAAAGGTAGCCCAATTTTTACAAAATCCCAGAAATTAGTTTTATAATTTTCTTTTTTTAATAATCCAACTGAAACGACATTTGCAGAAGCTCCAAAAGGTGTAATGTTGCCACCGAGACAGGAACCAATTAAAAGGCCATAATATAATAAAAATTCATTGGCACCAAATGAATTTGCTAAAATTTTAACAACTGGTAGCATAATTATAATATAAGGAACATTATCTATAAAACCGGATAGAAGCATAGAGAAAAATGTAATTACTAAAAATGAGATAAAGATATTGTTACCAAATGTCTTAATAAGCCACCTCGATAAATCATCTAATATACCAACCTTAGAGATAGTACCGATAACTATGAATATACCAACAAGGAAAAATATTGTCTCCCAATCTAATCTTTTAATGATTTCGAAAGATTCTCTAACTTCTTTTTTATAAAATAAAAAATGCCAGATTAAACCTATAATACCACAGCTCATGCATAAAATTCCACTTTTAATTGAAAAACCTTCCTCTATAAAGGAAATAAATGCAAGTCCCAAAATCATAATAATTAGCAAAATTGTAGGTATATAACTATTTGGTTGAACAATTTCTTCAGTTACTTCTTTCTTATTATATTTTTTAAATAAAAAATATAGATAAACAAGTGATGCTAAAGCACCGGATTCCACAACAAAAAATATTGATGGCTTAGAGTTGTAAAAGAAAAAATCATTGAAACTAAAACCTACAAAACCAGCAAAAATCATTGATGGTGGATCTCCAACAAGGGTAGCTGTACCTTGAAGATTGGATGAAATGGCAATTGCGAAAAGGATTGGTACAGGTGATACTTTAAGTTTTTTTGCAATATCAAATGCAAGAGGAGCTATTACAAGAACAGTTGCTACATTTTCTACAAACATTGATATAAATCCTGTTAATGCACATAGAAATACAATGGCAAGCCCTGTATTTGGAGCTTTATCTACAAGAATATCAGCAATCATGGCTGGCACTTTTGAGATTATAAAAAGTTCTGCAAGTATAAGCGTACCAATATAAATCATAAGAACATTCCAGTTTATTAGTTCAGCAAAGACCTGATTAAAACTTACAGCACCTAAAATAATACATAGAAATGCGGCTGCTAATGATATAAATGCTTTCTTATTAGAAAAAATTATTATTCCTAGATACATCAATATTGAAATTATTAAGACAATTAATTTTATATTCATAATTAGCTTAAATCCTCCAATTATAAATAAGAAATCATCACATATAAAAAAGATATTTTAATGTTAGAAAATGTAAAGAGGATAAATATGTTTAATAATACTTGAACAAATTCTATTGTTTAACATAAAAGAAATATCTATTGCAAATACAAATCTTAAACTTTTTTATCTCTTTTTCTAAGTAAAGTTATAAATAAAAACATAAAAAGTAGATAAATTACAAGTAAAATCAATGTAATAAAGTAGTAATTTGGCTTATTTGATGTATATCCAAGAATTGGAACTGTCAATAAAAGCAGCAGAGGAAATCCTATTGGTAAGGCAATTCCTGATGCTAAAACTAAATTTTCTGCAACAGGTGAAGTGAAATTTGTATCCACTTCTCTTAATAGTGCAAGACCTGTTGAAAGTGTTCCAGTTAGCATTCCATAAAGCGCAATAAAATACTCCAATGTATAGTGCTTATATGAATATTTTGAAAGATAAAGACAGAAAAAATAAGTTACAATCCCACCAAGTGTAGTTATAATAAGTATAGGAACATAATTAGCTACAAATACTCTTATAGAAATCGCGCATATTGCAGCTGTTACCATAAAATCAAATGAGGCTCCAGAAATTCTGGTAAGAAGATAATTATTTGGATAATTGTATATCATTATTCTGGATTTTTTAAATAAATTGAATAGAAATCTAAGAGCAATTGCATAGATTGTACCAAAGATAAACTGAAAACCCCATAAGGTATCGGCAAGTGTCTGCCCAAATTTACCAAGTGGATAAAGAAAAGAAGTCAGAGCTTTTATTGTTAGGTATGTGACAAGATAAACAATTCCTATCATAAAAAATTGTATTGTTATTTTATCTATTGATGCAGAAATTGGAGCTTCTCCTGCTTCATCTTTTTCAATAATAAATTCTGGTTCAGATTTTGTTGAAACTTCTACTTTCATCTTGTTTTTCTTTACAAGATAATTTAATATAATAATGCCGGGAATAAGTGCCCATAAATAACCAAAAGTAGCTATTGTTAGTCCAATATTTCCTCCATATGCAAATCCTTTTGCTTCCCAGGATGAACCAATAGAATAAGCCTGTCCTGGTCCCTGACCATAACCTAAAGGAAGTAAAAGTCCCATAGGCGGGAAAAGATTTGGGAATATAGTATAAAATAAAAGCAAAGATAAACCAAAACCAAGTATTCCCTGAATCAAATATGTTGAAACAATATAGAAAGCAGTTTTTATTAAATCATTCCCTTTTCTGATTGGTCTATCTTTTAATGCAATTGCAATAAAACCAATAGCCATAAGATGATAAACAATGTTTTCAAGGTCCTTAACATTAAATTGAATTATATTAAGAACTTCCGGTCCTAAAATTAAACCTATAAAACCTGCGATTATTGAAACTGGAATAAGATATCTATTAAAAAGGGGAATCATCCTTTTTAAAAAAGTCGCTAACCCTAAAAGAACAGAAAGAGTTGCAAAAAGAATTATAAATGACCAGTTGTGAAGCATTGTTTTCTCCTATTTATTTTGTGTTAAAATCTGTTTTAATTTTAATACAAAAATTAAAAATTTCAAAATTTAATTTTCTTGCCTTTTCATAAGATTAAGATAGTCATTTATTATGTTAATAATAATTGTTTATTTAATATCTGGAATACTTATAGGTTATATTTTAAGAGAAAAAAAAATATTAATTAATTTGATTTCTAAACTTCTTCAGTTGACCATTTACCTTTTGCTTTTT
>JBKBTB010000200.1:0-3422 GCA_046291015.1 Exilispira sp.
TATCTTTTAATTTTTCTTTTCTTAAATCATTAAAAAGAAGATTTATGTAAAATGGTGATATAATATCTCCGAGATGAATTATCAAATCAGGATTATGAACTAATATTGCATTTTTTATACTCGGTATTTTACTAATTCTGTCGTGGGTATCTGACAATATAAAAATCTTCATGCCAGTTATCCTTATCTATATTTTATTTATATTTTACATTTATATTTTATATTTAACTATTAACCAGTATAATCTCAGGATATATGACAAATTCTATAAGAGTTTTATATTAAAAATAATACTTTTTTAATATTATAATTAAATGATATTTCTTAAATTTATCAAAAATTTTATCAGAAAAAATATCTATTATTAACAATTATTATAATCAAAATTATGATCAAAAATTTAAAAAATCGATTAAATAATTTTTCAATATAACTATATTAATTTAATTAATTAATTTAATGAAATCAATTTATACTCTTTATTTCCTAATCCTATTATTTCGCAATATTCTATAAATTTTCTATAATCAATACCATCATTAATTAGTGCAAATTTGTCTTCTTTCTCTTTTTCTTCAAAACTCTCTTTTTCAAAATTATAATATAATTTTTCATTTTGAACTAAATCAATTGAAGCCTGGTCAATAGCTACAGGGTCATAGCTCGCCAATATACCTATATTTGAAGTAATATTATATCTTGAATAATCCATACAATCACAATCTGGAGTTATATCCATTAAAAAATTAAAATATAATTTTGGCTTGTTAAAATCATTTAATATTGCTCTAATAACATCTCCCATTTTTTCCAGAAATATTTCTTTTGATTCATTCCATAATATTCTTAATGCCTTAGATTGACATATAGTTATGCAATCACCACAACCAATACACTTGTTAAGATCAAATTGTGCCTTTTTATTTATTATTTTAATAGCTTTAACCGGACAATATTTATAACATAAACCACAACCTATGCAATTATCTATTTTTATTTGAGGTTTTACATCTCCATGCATTTGTTGTTTTGTCGATCTTGTTGCCAATCCCATTGCTAAATTTTTTAATGCGCCTCCAAAACCAGCAAGCATATGCCCCTTTACATGAGAAATTACTACTATTCCGTCTGAGAAAGCGACATCTCCAGCATATTTAATATATTTAAAATACTTTGAAAAAGGAGTTTCAACTTTGACAAAATTATTTGATCTAATCCCATCTGAAATAATTATAGGACAGCCAATTGAATCATAACCAAATCCATTGTAGACAGCACAATTCAGGTAATCTACAGCATTTGATCTTTGCCCCACATATAATGTTGATGTATCTGTTAGAAAAGGTTTGTAACCATTTTTTTTCAAATTTTCCACTATTTTACGAATAAAAATCGGTCTAACATATGAAGTATTACCTATTTCACCCATATGAAGCTTTATCGCGATTAAATATCCTTTATCATCTCTACTTTGTGAATTATCAAACTTTAAAGGAAGTTTCTTATACATATCGTCTATGTAATTTAAAATTGATTTTTTGACCTTCTTGAAATCTATGTAATAAACATCACTAATTTTACTTTCCATGATTGAAAAATCCTTTTTATATTTTTTCAATTTTTAATAATATACATTTATTTTATCTTATCATTCATTCGCATATATAAATTTAAGACATTTTTTTATAAATTCAAATCAGATAAAATTGTAAATTTTATTTTAATAAAAGAAAATTCTATACAAACAAATTATAAAAATTTATTAAAATCTTTATAAATTTATACTTGACAAAATTGCATTTATAATTTTATTAAATTTTAAGTTTATTCATAGAAAGTAAAAAAAATGATTAAATTTATCGCTTTTGATATTGATGGCGTCATATATGATTCAAGCAATTTTATTGAACAAGCTTATAGTGAAGCTATTAATATATTTTGCGATCAAAATCCAGACTTATCCTTATCGAAACCTAGAAAATCAGATATTGTTTTTCTTATAGGCAAAACATATAAAGAGATTGTTTCTTCTCTATTCCCCTATCTTGCTGATAATTATCATGAAAATTTTAGAAGAATATTGCTTGAAATTTTAGACAAAAAAATCAGAAATTTAGAAGGAACTCTTATTGAAAATTCAATAGAAGTTATTAAAAATTTATATAATCAAAACTATATTTTAGGCACAGCTTCAAATGGTTCGGCTATTTATTGCAATGCTGTTTTGCAAACCTACCAGATTGACAGGTATTTTAAGGAAATCCAGTATGTTGATTTTGTTGAATTTATTTCAAAAAAGGATATTTTAGCTTATTATTTAAAAAAATATTCTTTTAAACCGTCAGAACTTTTGATGGTTGGAGATAGACTTGTCGATCTTCAAGCTGCGAAAGCAAACAATGTTTATTTTTGTGGAATTGTCGGTCATGGCAATCTTTCTGAGATTGCTGATTCCGACTTTATTATAAATTCAATAGATTTTTTACCGACAATCCTAACTACATTTTAGGAGGAAACATGCTTTCTAAAAAGAATTTTGTATTTTTTCTTTTTATTATTTCACTTATTATGATTCTTTTTTTGAGTACTTCCAGTATTCCCGCTCTTACACATTATGTTTTAGACAATGGTCTTGAACTTTTTATTGTTGAAAACCATAATGTCCCTCTTGTAACAATTCAAATTGCTTTTAGAACAGGTGCTATTTCACAGGATGAAACCAATTGTGGTTTATTCCATCTATATGAGCATATGCTTTTTAAGGGCAATAGCAAATTCAAAACTCAAAGTGAGTTCATGGCTGCGATGAATAAACTCGGGGCATCTTCATGGAATGGTGGTACTTCATATGAATATGTGGATTATTATTTTACTATCCCTTCTTACAATCTCGAAAAAGGACTTGAATTCTGGGCTTATGCTGTTAAAGAACCTCTATTTTTAGAAGAAGAACTTATTCCTGAAAGAGATGTTGTCGCAAGTGAAGTACAGGGTTATTTAACAACACCTTCTCAAATATTTTCTGCTGCTCAAAATCAGAAGATGTTTTATAAATATCCATGGAGAAGAGATATTTCTGGTTCTATTCAAATCATTAAAAATGCTACCGTAGAACAATTAAGAGACATACAAAATAGATTCTATATACCTAATAATGCTGCTTTATTTGTTGGTGGTGATGTAAATCCAAATGAGGTATTAGAATTAGTCAAAAAATATTATGGAGATTGGAAAAAAGGTTCGGATCCATGGGCTAAACCATTAGATCCACATCCTGATCTTAATTCTGATGTTAATCTTATTTACCCTGATGGTACATTCTACACAAGATATGGTTTAGTTAGAATCGCCTATAGAGGTCCAGATGTATTAAAAGATACTAAAGATACCTATGCAACAGATGTTTTTCTTTTCCTTGTATC
>JBKBTB010000201.1:0-3417 GCA_046291015.1 Exilispira sp.
AATACAAGATATAAATTAAAAATATAACTATATAATCATAAAATAAAAATAAAAATAATAAATAAAAATAAAAATAAATATAAAATAAAAATAAAATAAATATTAAATAAAATAAATATTAAAATAAAAATTAATAAAAAAATTAAAATATTAAATTAATCTTGAAATAGATTTAAAAAAATATTGTACTGATATTCAAAGTTTGTCCTATCTCTATTTACACCTATTATATAATTATTAAAGTATAATTCTAAATGAAGATGTGGAGAAGAACCAATATATTCGACTCCTGAATTTCCCATAAAACCTATTAAGCTGCCCTTAGAAATCTTGTCACCTACTTTTAAGTTTTTATTGAAATCATCAAGATGACAATAGATTAAAAGAAGATTATTATATTTAACCTGAACCTGTTTTCCTCGAAATATATCAAGATATCTATCATCGGTATATTTTTGAAATGAACAGATTGAAAGTAATTGAAAAAAATCTCTTTGATGGCTGAAGTATTTGTAATCTGTTATTTTTACAACAATTCCATCGGAAATAGAATAAATTGGAGAACCTCTGCCAAGTTTTATGCCATCTTTTGTATATGAAATATCAATACCCTGATGAATACCATTTCTATATCTTCTTGCAGCACCTGGATAATAATATTCATTGTATACAAGTATTCCATCTTTTATTGGCATGGAAAAATCAAATTTTTTAAGATCATCTAAAGTAAGTTCCCAGCTATTTCTTGAAATTACATAATCAAGTTTTTTACCTAAAAAATCAGCAAGTTTTTTTTGCAGATATAATCTGGAAACAATATCATAAATATTATTTTTACTTTGTCCATTAAGTTCCAGCTTTTGTTCTATCTCATATAATTTCTGAATGTCTAATTTTTCATCTATATCTTTATCTATAGACAATGAGAAATCATAAATTGGACTTGAAATTTCAATAGATCTTATTAAAAAAAAATCTTTAAATGAAATATTATAAAGTTTTGTTCCAGCAAAAAAAAGTATAATCGCAAAAAGAAGGAAAAAGATAGTTAAAATTTTATCATTTGCAGGCATTTAAAAAATCACCAATTCTATTTAGTGCTTTTTCAATACTATCTAATGAATATGAATATGAAATCCTGATATAGTTTTTATTTCCAAAAGCACTTCCGGGAACTACTGCAACAAGGTTATTTTCTAAAAGCTTTGAATAAAAGATATTATCGTTAAATATTATAGTGTCTTTAATTTTCTTACCAAAAATTTTTGAGATATTTATAAAAAAATAAAAAGCTCCTTCAGGTTTGATATAAGAAAGCTCATTTCTATTATCCAGCCAATTTGCTATAAAATTTCTCCTTTCTTCAAATGTTTTAGCATTTTTAGAATAGTAATTTTCTGGCAAATCAAAGGCAGCTAGAGCAGCATACTGACTTATTGAAGAGGTATGGGTTGTTGTATTTGCTTGAATTTTTTTGAATACATCTGTAAATTTTTTTGGTGCTGCTGAATAGCCGACTCTCCACCCCGTCATTGCACATGATTTACTAAAACCATTTATAACGATTGTCCTTTCAAATATATCTTTACCCAATGAAGCTATTGAGATATGTTTTTTACCATCATATATCAATTTTTCATAAATTTCATCAGATATAACTATTAAATTGTTTTTTACGACAAATTCGGCTATCTGTTTAAGTTCTTCTTCGGAGTATACGATACCAGTTGGATTGGAAGGAGAATTCAATATCAATATCTTTGATTTTCTGGTTAAAACTTTTTTCAAATCATCTACAGTCAACTTAAAATTGTTTTTTTCATCTGTTTCTGCTATGACTGGTTTTGAACCAGCTATTTCTGCCATAGCCTTATATGAAACCCAGTATGGAGAAGGGATTATAACTTCATCACCATTATCTGTTAGTGCCATCAGAGCTGTAGCTATATTCTGCTTGGCTCCACAGCCAACAACTATTTCTGATGGCTCATAGATTATGTTGTTTTCTTTTTTTAATTTTTCTACAATCTTTTCCCTTAATTCTAGCATACCAGAAGTTGGTGTATATCTTGTAATATCCTTGTTTAATGCTTCTCTTGCTTTATCTTTTATTAATTCTGGTGTTTCAAAATCTGGTTCTCCAGCAACTAGAGGTATAACATCTTTTCCCTGTTTTCTTAGTTCTATAACATCAGAGTTTATCTTTAGTGTTTCGGAATCAGCAATTTCTGCTCTTTTAGGGAAATCAAACATAATTCCTCCTCTTTAATCAACTTAGTAGAATCGAATTTGTCTACTATTTATGAATTTTTATTTTTATTACAATAGCTGTATTATATCTTTATAATTTAATTAATTTATCATTTAATTATTATATATAATACTTATTTATTACATATAATATTACTCTTATTCATATTTTTATTCATAAATCTTTATCTGAGCTCTTACAAGATCATGAATTGAAAAAATACCACAAATTTGATCTTCTTTTTTTCTTAAAACAAGTATTACAAAAGATTTGTTATTTGCAAATAGATTCGCAACATCTTTCAAATTTTCATCTTCATAGCAAAAGATAGGTTTAATTAAATTCAACTTAATTTGCGAAATTAAATTTTCTTTATCTTTTATTTTGTTTATTATGTTTTTTAGCCTTTCTCTGTCTATTATTCCAATACAGTTTTCTTTATTAAGTTTTTCAAATGTTAAAACAGGAAAATATTTATAGCTATAATTTTTAATTATTTCATCAATTGCATATATATTTTCAAGATTTATAAAGCAGATTCTATCATTCATGATATTTTTAACTGGAATAACCTGCCAGTTAACTGTATATGGTTCTAATTTAATATCATGATAATTAATGCCATCCTGTTTAAGAATAGCATCATAAAAATTTTCTTTATTAATAAATGATGATATCATCTGACTTATAAAAACTGAAATAATAAGAGATGGAACCATCGAAAACTGGTGAGTCATTTCGAAAACTATTAAAACTGATGTGAGAGGAGCCCTTACTACAGCAGCAAGAAATGCACTCATACCAGAAACTGAAAGAACTACTATATCTGAAGATGTAATAGGAATAAATATAGAGGCAACATTTGCTATAAAATACCCGCAACTTGCACCAATAAATAAAGAAGGAGCAAAAATTCCACCACAACCGCCAAAACCATATGAAAATATTGTTGCAAAAAGTTTAACAATGGTAATTATTCCAGCTGCTACAAAATAATAGTTTATGTTTAATATATCTGTCAAATCCTGATATCCCAAACCAAAAACACCGACCTTACCAAAAAGAAGAAATACTATTGAGCCTAAAATCCATGTAAAAATTGCTCCAAATAGGAGAAAATAAATATTTGAAAAATAATTTTTTTTTGGTATATTTTTTATTTTCCC
>JBKBTB010000202.1:0-3392 GCA_046291015.1 Exilispira sp.
ATTAGATGGAACAACTCCAACTTCTTCCTATGGAATAATATATAGTGGCCCAATAACATTAACAACAAGTGCTACAATAAAAGCGATAGCATATAAATCTGGTATGATAGATAGTGATGTTGAGCAAGCTATATATAATATAACGATACCATACAATCCAAAGATTTACATAGCTGATTTCAATAATCATAGAATAATTAAAATTGATGATATGTCTGGTAATGGATGGCAGTCTTTTGGAAGTTATGGATCATCAGATTATCATTTTCAATATCCAGGAGCAGTTGCTGTATCTAATGATGGTAAAATATATATTGCCGATTCAGATAACAACAGAATAGTTAAAATTGATGATATGTCTGGATCTGGTTGGGTTAGTTTTGGGTCTTATGGGACAGGTGATGGACAATTTGATACTCCAGCTGGAATAACTATAGGAAATGATGGTAAAATATATATTGCTGATTGGGGTAACAATAGAATTGTAAGAATAGATGATATGTATGGTAATGGCTGGACTACTTTTGGTAGTTTAGGAAGTGGTGTAAATCAATTTAATGGTCCATATAGAGTAATAATGGGAAATGATAATAAATTGTATATAGCAGATTCTTATAATTCAAGAATAGTAAGAATAGATGATATGAATGGAACGAATTGGATTGCATTTGGCAGTAATGGCTCTGGAGTAAATCAATTTTCTTACAATACTGACATAGCTTTAGGGAATGATGGTAAAATCTATATTTTAGATAGAGATAATTACAGATTGGTTAGAATTGATGATATGTATGGGAATGGATGGATTACCCTTGGTACGCAAGGATACGGTGTGAATCAATTTTAGCAACCAAGAGGCTTAGCAATAGGTACAGATGGTAAAATCTATATTGCAGATACCGGCAACAATAGAATAGTTAAGATCGATGATATTACTGGAGCTAACTGGACTACTTATGGCTTAAGTGGATCTGGAACAGGCCAGTTTGATAACCCATATGAAATAGCATTGTATTAGCATACTATTAAAAAATATTAATCAAAATTTAAGACCGGGATTCCCCCGGTCTTTTTTTGCTTTATTTTAATTAATAAAATTATATTAAAATAATAAATATAAAAAGCAATAAATTTAAAAGTATTAATATGATAATTTGACTTAAAAAAATTTTTGAAAAATAATTAATTAACTGATAAAAATATTAAATATATAGCCATTTCTTTTAGTAATAAAAATTATTATTTAAAGATACAAAATATATTAATAAATAAAATATCTTAAAGGGGGGGTCTCATGAAATTAAGAGCAAAATTTGCAATTTTTGATGTAATATTTTTATTGATAATTTCATCTTTACTGATTTATCAAGTTTTTTATAATAATTCCATTAATTTAAATAAAACATTAAAGGTCTATGAAAATGCTTTGATAGAAGATAGAAAAGCTAAATTACAGGATGTGATAATATGGTTTGCACCCTTTTAGATGGATATTATAAGCAATATAATGGTGATGTAGAAAAAATAACTTTAGCTATTCGAGACTCTGTTTTGAAAATGAGATATGAAAATGGTACTAATTATGTCTGGATTCATAGACTTTACGATTCCTTTTTTATTTTACATCCAAGCGCAAGTCTGGATCAAAAATTTAAAGATGATTTACAGGATGTAAATGGGAAATATATTATTAGAGAATTTAATAAAGTTGTCAAAGAAAGTGAAAACAATGATGGTTTTGTTGACTACTTCTGGAATAAACTTGGGGAAGAACAACCTCAACCTAAATTATCATACATTAAATTGTATAAAAACTTAAATTGGGTGATTGGAAGTGGTATTTATATAGATGATGTTTTAAAGCTTGTAAATATTGAAAAAGAAAATCTTAAAAAAGATTATGATAAAATATTATTAAAGATGTTAATAATATCGATTTCTGCAGTTTTATTTCTTACAATAATAATTATTCTATTTGCGAAATATCTATTTAATCCATTAAATTCAATACTTGGTAAAATTTCTGAGATTGCCGAAGGGGGAGCAGACCTTACAAAAAGACTACCAATAAAATCAAAAGATGAAATTGGTATTCTTACGATAGAATTTAATAAATTTTTAGATTACATAGAAAAATTAATTAAAACTATAAAGAGCCAATCTATAAAATTAAAAAAACAGATAGATGATTTAAGTTCAAATATTCAACAAACAGCTGCATCGATGAAAGAGATGGATTCTTCATTTGAATCAGTTAAAAATACCTTAAAAATCTATTCAGAAAATCTGGAAAAAAATAATCAAACCCAAAAGCAGTTAGTAGATCAAATAAAAGATACTAAAATTGGTTATGATGAGGAAGAAAAAGAACTAACAAGACTTTCATCTGCTATAGAAGAGCTAAATGCTAATGCTCTTTCTGTTTCAAATAATTCAAATCAGACAGAGAAGATTACAAAAGATTTGCTTGAAATTTCTACAAAGGGGAAGACTTCATTAGAAGAGGTATTTAATCATATAGAGCAAATAAAACAGAATGCTGAAAAAATTAAAAATACAACAAAGTTGATTGAAGATATTGCAGATAAAACCAACTTACTTGCTATGAATGCATCAATTGAAGCAGCTCATGCTGGCGAAAGTGGAAAAGGGTTTGCTGTTGTCGCTGATGAAATAAGAAAACTTGCTGAAAATTCCGGTAAAAATTCAAAGGAGATAAATACTTCATTAGATCTCGTAGTTTCACTTATAAATGAAACATCTAATAAATCAAAATATGCTTCTGAAATTTTCAATAATATTTTTGAAAGCATAAATCAGACTGAAAGAATGATCAATGAAGTGGCTCAAAGCATGGTTGAAGAATCAAATGCAATAAATGATATGCTGAATTCAATGAAAAAAATAATGAGTATAGAAAAAAATGTTGTAGCAAATAATTTTAGACTTACTGAACAATCTGAAATTTTATTTAATGTTAACAAAAACCTTACTCAAATATCTGAGGAAATAAAGACAGCAAATGAAAAACAAAGTATAGAGATAAAGAATATGATGTTTTCTATGGAGAATATGGATAAATTATCCAGACAGCTTGTTAATGTCTCTGATGAACTTGAAGATTTAATAGGCCAATTTAAAATACTGGAAGAATCAGATCAAACAATTTCAAATCAACAAATAGAAAGCAATAAAATAGATAAAGAAATGACTGAAGAAAAATTAACTAAAGAAATAACTACAAGAAAAGATTTAAATAAAAATATTAAATAAAATTTTATAATTAATAATTTGATCTTATAAAGAATTTTTATCAACTATTTTATCTTATTTATCTTTTCTTATTTATCCCGGGTTTTAGTAACTCTGATTGGTTCTAAAAGAAAAACTAC
>JBKBTB010000203.1:0-3389 GCA_046291015.1 Exilispira sp.
ATCAGAAGAAACATTGGGAAAGGTTTTTACAGAATTATCTATTCCCATCTTCTTTTGAATATTCATCCTGGTAATTATTTTGTTAAGCTGCCCCTCAGATGCAAGTTTTTTTAAATATTCCGGGTGTGGTGGCATGGCAAAAATATTGACGGAAATTAATAAAACCAAAATAAGAGTAAAAATAAGAATATTAAAAATCCTTTGCATTTTAAACTCCACAAATTTTATTACTTAAATGAAGCATCACCTAATTAAATGTCACTAACATTATAACTTATAATTTAATTAAGTATTATGATATAAATAGATTTATTATATTAAAAAAGGAAAAAAGCAAGTATAAAAAGTAAATTACCTATTACTTTAAGCCATGTTCATTAAAAAATGGTCCGTATTTTTTATCAGTGCCTTTTATATGCTTTGTTAACCATTCCTGCAAGAATGTTATAACATCTATTGTGAGTCCAATTTGCCCTGTTTCATAACCCTGCTTAAAATCCAGAACCTTTTTAACAAAATTAGAGTGCTCAAGTTTATGAGTTTCTGATTCCGGATAACCGAATTGATCAAAGTACTTTTCTTCTGTTGAAAAGTGAAATTTTGTGTAATCGATAAGACTGTTAATTATTTGAGGTAAAACTTCTTTACTTTCTCCTTTTTTCATGGCATCATATAAATTATTAATAAGATCAACCAGTTTTTGATGCTGCTCATCGATTTCCTTAACATTTACACTAAAAGTACTATCCCAGAACATTAATGGCATAAAATACCTCCTTTTTTTTAAAGATTAAAAAACTTTTTCAGATCTCATTACTCCTTTAATTAAAAGATTGAAAGATAATTTAATACAGAAATATAACAAAGTTAAAGTTAAAAAAATTTATGCAGATAAAATTATTTTATCCCAAGATCATTAAAAAACTTTCCATATTTTTTATCTGCGCCTTTAATATGGTTTATAAGCCAATCATTTAAAAATGAAATTATTTCGATAGATAAGCCTAATTTACCTGATTCAAAATCATTTTTGAATTCAGAAATTTTGTTTAAGAAAGTCATATGAGCATTTTTTTGATATTCAATTTCAGGATAGTTATATTTTGTAAATAATTCTTCTTCATTGGTAAAGTGTTTTTGAGTATAGTTATAAAGTTCATCTAAAATTCCTGGAATAACAACATTGCTTGCACCTTTTTTCATAGCTTCGTGAAGATTATTTATAATTTCAAAAAGCTTTTTGTGTTGATCATCAAAAATGCTGACACTTACACTATAATCTTCTTTCCATTCAACCAGAGCCATAAAACCTCCAACAAAATAAATTAAAATTGTTTTATTTACAAAAAGTATAATAAAAAAATATAATTATGTCAACATCTCTATTATAAAATACCATTAATTATTATAATAGCTAATAAATAACAAATATAATGTTAGATTTTTTTTATTACTCTTTAATTTAATAAATTTAAATATAGATTTTGGTAAATTTCATAGACACTATTTTTTTCAGAAATAAAAATATTGACCAATTCTGGATTAAAATGAATACCTGATTTCATCTTAATAATTTCTATAGATTCATCAAAAGGTATTATATCTTTGTATGGACGTTTTGTTGTTAAAGCATCAAAGACATCGGCTATTGCAACAATCTGCCCTTCTATTGAGATCTCATTACCTTTTTTACCTTCTGGATAACCAGAGCCATCCCACCATTCATGATGATCAACAATGATATTGTATGCGGTATCAAGAAGGCTAATCCCTATTTCTTCTTTAAGACTTGAATTTGCTTTCTTTAACAAATTGCCCCCTATTATTGTGTGAGTTTTCATTATTTCCCATTCTTCTTCATTCAACTTAGAAGATTTAAACAATATAGAATCAGGTATACCAATCTTACCTATATCATGTAAAGGGGCATATGTTACTATTTCATAAGCTTTTTCTGGAGTTATAATTTTATATTCTCTTAAGGCTTCTGCAATCAGAGATGAATATTGAGAAACTCTTCTTGTATGGTCAGCAGTTTCAGTATCTTTAAATTCTACAATATTTGTTATTCCTTCACCAAAAACAGAAAGAGTTTTCTGAAGGGAAAATGAATAAAAAAATCTATTCATGATTATCGAAGTAAAAAAATTTGCAATTTTTCCATGATCATAATTATAAGCATTAGATTTTTTAGATGCAAAAAATATAAAACCAAAGAATTTTTGATTTACTATAACGGGAACAGTAATATTGGATTTAATACCTTCCTTTAATAGTAAATTCGCAGATTCGGAACTCCATTCTTCTAAATTATCTATAATCCTGAATTCTTTTTTTTCCTCAATTATCTTAATCAAAGAAGTATCTGAAAATTTTTGAGAATATCCTTTAGTAAGATAAATATTAGTATAATTCCGGGTTTTTGCATGAAAAGCAACAATACTATCATTATAATGTCTATATAAGGCAAAAGAAAAACGATCACATGGTAGAAGATCTTGATATTTATCAGAACAGAATATATCTCCAAATTTATCGATAAATGATTCAACAGAAATAGTTGGACTGATAGAGATTAATTTTTGAGATAAATTAATTAAATCAAGAGTTAAATTATAAAAATATTTTATATTCTGTAATTCAATATATTGAAAATTAATTTTTTTATTTTCATTGCCTTCCAATTCAGATTTTTTTTTGTTGTATTCATCTAACAATATAGAATTAAATTGCTTTATCATGAATTTAACAACTTCTATATAATTATTAACATGTTTATACAATAAGTTCATCATTAAAAACATAAAAATAAAAATTAATGCGAGAGAAATAACTAATATTTGCAAAAATACAATTATTCTGTTTACATGGGCATTACGTATATTTTGAAGAATCGGTATAATTCTTCTTATTTCTTCTTCAAATTTCAATTTATCATTATTTTCAAGATATTCTTTAAGCTTATTGTCCTTTACATAATGATTTACAATTTTGATAATACTTTCATCAAATGGATCCCCCCTGATGTAATTATTAAATCTATTAAATATATTTTTAGTATCAGTAATTACCAAATTAAGATCATAGGCAAAATATAATAATAAAATAAGAGATATGAATAAACCTATAAACAATAATGATGAGAACTTAAATTGCCTTTTTAAATAATCTTTTATTGATATCATAAATCCTCCTTATCTAAAATTAAATAATAACTACTTTTTAATATAACTATTATTAATATTCTATTATTAATATTATAAAGTAATTTTTTTTTTTTAGTCAAGCTTCTATCCAATTAAAATATTTAAATTAATTCAATTCATAATATTTTTAGAAAATAATCATTTTTAAACCTTTTTGCACAAATTTTCCTCTAAATTTTTCAT
>JBKBTB010000204.1:0-3388 GCA_046291015.1 Exilispira sp.
AGTTGATAAGCGTACCTTTATTCTTCCTTGAATATTTATGACAAATTTATTAAAGACAATTAGATATTTTCAATATTTTCAGATATTTTTTTTTCTAAAAATTTATCTATAATTATTTCTTTATAATGAATTCTTAAAAAATTTACTACTTTTAATGTATTTTCTCCTAAAGCTTTATCGCTAAATAGATTGCTGTTTATAACTAACTTTTTTCTAATAAAAAGGTAATTTAGATCTTTATTTGAATAAATAACAAAAACAGTTTTACCTGGTCTAAATCTGCCTAATAATGAATATCCTGGTTCATATTTTATAGTTATACTTTTTATAGAATCTTTTTCCAAAACTCTTATATTTTTCCCAGGAAATTCTATTATTATTTTATTTTTGTGGAATTCTATTCTTCTTATGCCAATAATAGAAAAAATAACTATCAATAAAAAACAAACAAATATTAAAGCAACTGTAAATGTAAGTCTTTCATAAAGATTTTTTGCTTTTATTATTGGAATAGAGAAAAAAATGCAAAGAACAATTATAGTCCATTTTATATCATCCCAGCTTTGAGTAAAAATAAGTTTTTCGTAACTTTTATTTTCCATAATTTTATCCTTTTTTATTATTTTATTATTTTAAATTATATAAGATAAGAATTATAATTGATGTTATTATTAACAATACTATATATAATAAAAATAATTCAAAAGTCAAATTCATAAATTCTTCATAAGTTTTACATAACTAATTTATTTTTTTAATTCATATTTCTATTGAAGAGAAAAAAGTTTAATTATAAATGGCAATTTAAAAATTAAAATGATAATTTAATATAAAAGGAGATGAATACCATGAAACATATACTTAAATCAAAGGTTGCAAATTTAATGCTAATATTTACAATAAGTCTTTTTATATTAATAGTTTTATTTTCTTATAAAATAATGGCTTGCAATATAACGATTATACCTTCGAGTGGGCAATATAATATTGGTGATGTAGTCAGTATAAAGGTTGAAAGAATACAGACCTGCGGTAGATGTGTTTTACCTCTTGATCAGACAAAGTTCAGTATCGAAAATGCAGAAATAGTAGAAATAAGTAGCTGGACAAAAGAAGGAATAAAAGATGTTGTTTTTGTAAAAATAAAATTTATTGAAGTTGGTGATGTAAAATTCGAAGTAGTAAGAGCATGCAGTAAAAATTATAATGTAGCAAGGGCTAATTTTACAGTTATAAAAGCAAATTCTGAGCCGCAGCAAGCTTTAATAGATAATATTGACTCTATTGATGCATCATCTTCTAACCAGCCTTATAACTTAAATACTTCAGAAACTTCATCTTCCAGCCCGATAACAAATTCATACAGTAATTCATTGAATACATCGGTGAATAAAGCGGATTTTAGTAATGATAAAGTTGAAGAGAAAATTGTTGAAAATCAATTTAATGAGTTTGAAGAAAATACAGAAGAAAAAAACTCTGATTTTAGCTTATCTATATCTGGTGATTCTGTAGATGTCTTAAAGCAATCAACTGAACCAAAAAGGGATGGATTTTTAAATTTTATTAAAGCAAATATATCTTATTTTATAATAGGCTTTTTCCTTCTTGCAGGTTTATTATCTTATCTATTAAGACTTAAATTTATGAGAAATATTTTGCTTTTATTTAGTTTAATTTTTCTTGGATTTTATCTTGGAGGTTGTCCCTGTATAGTAGGAACAACATTTGGAATTTTTAATATTAAAAATGTAAATATTATCTATCTAATATTGCTTTCATTTATTCCGATTCTTAGTTCATTTATCTGGGGCAGGTGGTTCTGTGGCTGGTTCTGTCCAATAGGGGCATTTCAGAAGTTTTTATACTCGATAAAATTAAAAAATCCAGAAAATATTTTTTATAAGATAAATAATTTTTTAAAAAAAAATGATAAGATTTTGCGATACACAAAGTTAGTTATATTTGCAATTTTTGGTTATCTTTATATTTCTAAAGGGTATAATTTATTCTGTCGTTATGAACCTTTTAAGGTTATTTTTACATTTAATGGTTCTTTATTAGATGTAACCATTGCTTTTGTTTTATTTTTAATATTAACAATCAATCAAAGATTTTTCTGTAAATATTTATGTCCTGTTGGTGGAATATTAAAGTTAACATCAAGATTCGCATTGAAAAAGATAACACTGGATAAAAATTGTTGTACTGGATGCAAAATATGTACTAAAGATATCTGTCCTATAGATGCAATACAGTGCAATGAAAAAGACAATAAAATCAATATAGATCATTCTGAATGCATTAGATGTCTGAAATGTATAGATGCATGTAAAATGATAGCATATAAGATATAATAAAATATAACAGTTTTGGTCAATCATATTTCAACGATCAATATAGTTTATAAAAATTATTTCAAATAATTTGTAATTTGTTGATTTAGAGTTAAAATTAATAAGAAACAATAAAATAAGGGAGTAATATGCTTGAAAATAAAAGTTCAACAACAATAGTTATAAGCAAAAAGGCTTTTATCTCTTCACTGATTATTCTTTTAGTTTTAACTTTAATAGCAGGAATATTAACACAAATAATACCACAGGGTCAATACCAGAGAGTTAAAACTTTAGATGGTGAAAAAATTATACCGGATTCATTTAGTTTTATCAATCAAAAACCACTTCCCATATATCACTTTTTTACTGCATGGTTTGAAGTACTTATTTATAGTGGAAATACTCTGGTTATTTCAATCATAATTTTTATTTTGATAATAGGTATTTGCTTTGCAATTATAGATAAGACAGATGTTTTACAGCATATTATAAAAATCTTATCAAGTAAATTTTCTAAAAACAGGGTTTTTTTAATAGCAATTATCACATTATTTTTTATGCTTATAGGTTCAATGTTTGGAATTTTTGAAGAAATGCTCCCATTGATTCCGCTTATACTTCTTTTATCTAAAAATTTCGGTTGGGATGAATTTATGGGGCTTGGTATGAGCCTTCTTGCGACTGCATTTGGCTTTGCCGCAGCGATATCTAACCCTTTCACTCTTGGAGTTGCTCAAAAACTTGCAGCAATCCCGGTTTTCTCAGGTGTTGGTTTAAGACTTCTTGTTTTTATATCTATCTATCTTATCCTCCTTGTATTTTTGATTTTATACATGAAAAAAATATCCAAAAAAAACCCTGAAATAAATGATAAAGAGACAAAAAAAGATATAAGTTCAGATGAAAAATTAGAAGGAAAAACCAAAACAAGTGTTCTATTTTTTATTATAATGATGGTAATGATGATGACCTTTATTATTCTTACCCTTTTCATTAAAGAGATTTCAGGTTTTTCTCTTGTATTTATTTCCCTTGTTTTTATTGTGATT
>JBKBTB010000205.1:0-3366 GCA_046291015.1 Exilispira sp.
AATAAGTATTTCAAACAATTTTGCAAATCAGATGGTATTTGCAATGGTCGAAAATATCTATGTAGAAATCCCGGGTAAAAATAGCAGTAAAATATTAATAGTAACGCATTATGATTCTGTCCCATATAGCTTTGGTGCTGCAGATAATAGCGCAGCCGTTTCAGCAAGCCTTGCAAATTTTGAAAAAATTTGCAAAGAAATTCAAAATGGGAAAAAACCATTAAATTCAATTATGTTTTTATTCACAGATGCAGAAGAGTTAGGACTTTTAGGAGCAGAATACTTTGTAAAAAATTATGAAGAAATAGATAAAATAGAATTGGTTTTAAATCTTGATGCAAGGGGCAATAGAGGTAGAACAATTCTTTTTCAATCCAATGATAAAAGCGGGAAAATATTAAAACAATATTCAAAATATGATAAATCTCTTATAGGTTTTTCTTTTGCAAATGATATTTATCAAAAAATGCCAAATAGTACTGATTTTACACCTTTTTTAAAAAAGGATTTAAAAGGATTAAATTTTGCCTTTTTACAAAATCCAGTTGTTTATCATAATTCTATGGATAATATTCAAAATCTAAGCTTAAATTCACTTTTAGAAAACAATTTAAAAATAGCTAATTTTATTAATGCTTTTTCTGAATATAATTTTTCAGAAATGAATATCTCAAATTTACAGAAGGGAAAAGAGGAGAACAAAAATAAAATCAATAATAAAAACCCATTTATTTATTTTACATTATTTGGCAGATTAATTGTATTTACCAAATTTTCTTACTTTCTTTTTTTAATTATTCTATTTTTTGGCATTGTATTTCTTTTAATCTTTTCCTTTAATAAAAAATTATTTTCTTTTAGAAATCTATTTATTTCATTAATTCAAAACTTATCTTTATTCATTTTTTTCGGAATATTATTATTTTTAGTAAGATATATCTGTTATTTGATATTCCCGGTTTTAAATATTTTTAATATTTTACCTTATAATGAAATTTTGTATTTTTTGTTTATATATTCAATTGCATTTTTTCTATATCATATTGTTATCTGTCTTTTTAATAAATATATTGAATTTTATTCATTTTATATCTCTTCTTCAATTTTTTCTTTTGTTTTATCATTAATAGTTTTGAAATTTGTAACAGGTATTTCTTTAATATTTTTATCCCAATCTTATGTTTTTATAATAATTTTTATAATTTCAATTTTATTTAAATTTTATTTCAATAAATATGAAGAAAAATCTTATTATTTATTTCATTTTATTCCATCAATATTTACTCTTCCCATAGGTATTTTATTTGCATATCTATCATATATTTCTTTGGGATTAAAAAATATAATATTTTCATTTATAGGTTTATATCCAATTATACCTATTTTTGCAGGAAATTACAGAAGACTAAATAAATTTAATCTTGCAATTATATCTACTTTTTTAATAATACTGGCTTTGGTACTTTTTTTAGCAATTATTAATAATTATAATTTTAATTCAGATAAACCATTATTAAGTTCAATGAGAATTGAAAAAAATTACGATACTTCAGAATTGTCAATAATATTACCATTAAATGAGGTAAAATATTCTAACAATCTTTGGCATAAATCTATTTTATCTCTTGGTAAATATAGTTTTGAGAAAAATTTATGTGTAATTAATGGAATAAAAGATGTAAAATTCATAGATTTTAATTCTTTTAAAATTTTGAAAGAAAATCAAACTAAAAAATTTAAGGAATATGAAATAGAAATTTCATCTAACTTTTGGGTTTTCACATTACCGAAAAATTCTCAGATCATCATCAAAGATATTTTAAATATCAATTTTAATGAGGTATCAACTTTCAAGGGATATACTCCTTTTAATCAGAAATTAATAGTAAAATTAAGAATACCACAAAGTGAAATTTTAAAATTTGCATTTATCAATTATTATTTTGAGCAAAAATATGATGTAAATATACCTAAAAGGCCTAAAGAGATTATAGGCATATATGATTATATATTAGAGAAAGGTACATTAAAATAAAAAATTTTGTGCTATAATAATTATTAGAATATTTTGATATTTATAAAATTTATGGAGTTAAATGATGAAAAAATATTTTATTTATATTATTATAACACTTTTAATGATGTTAGTTCTTTTTGCAACCAGTTTGGCATTTGCCTAACAGAATTTGAAGGATTATTTTTGAGTTTTGGCTTAAGCTTTGAATAATCTCTAATGACACCTTATAATATTATGTTTGATCTTTCATATCTAAATTATACTGTTAGCTGGTTTGGATTAGGTTTTAGTTTAGATGGGCTATATAATCTTAGCTACAATGACTTTTATCTTATCGCTTATGTAAGATTAGCCATTAGAAGATTATATTTTGAGCTTAAAGCCTCATATAACATGATACCTTCAAATGTTAACAATATGGTTGGTTTTGAAGATTCTAAAATATTACCATATCTTGGGATTAGACTTGATTTAATAATGTTTGAAAGAGATAAACAGGCTTTCAATGTTAATTTATTATTGGACTTGATATGGACATCTATTTTTGCTGCTATTGTTGAAACATAAAATTTTATTTAATCATTTATAGCTTCTATAATAGCTAACAAAGTAGGGATGTTTATAAATTCAATTAAAATAGGTATTGGATTTACATATAAATTTTCCATAATGCAAAATATTAAAAGAAAAATAATATTATAAAAAAAGGACTGACCTTATGTTAAGCCAGTCCTGTAAGATATACTATAAATAATATTAAGTGTAATAATAAAATGCAAACTATTCCTTAATAAGAATGCTTACACAGTTTGTTACAGCGCTTCCACCTACATTTAATGTGGCAGCTACAGTGGGTTTCTTTTTTGGAGCGACTCCGATTGGTTCACCTATGAGCTGTTTATATAAAAGAGCATGCATTGAGACTCCTGTAGCTCCAACTGGATGACCCTTAGCTTTTAATCCGCCAGAAAGATTGATTGAAACTTCATCTTCAGGTCCAAATCTACCATTTAAGTAATCATAACCACCTTTTCCATCTTCAGAAAATCCTAAAGCTTCTGTACAGAGAATCTGGTTTATTGTAAAACAATCATGAACTTCTGCAATATTGATATCTTTATATGATAATTTAGCCTCTTCTAGCGCTTTTTTTACAGAAAATTTTGCAGCATCAAGCCTGTACATCTGTGGTCTGACAGATATAGGCATTCTTTCAACTACATGTCCAATACCAGCAATTCTGACAGATCTTTCTCTTTTAATCATAGCCAGATCTTTTCTGGTAATTACAACTGCTGCGGCACCGT
The DNA here is from genome assembly GCA_046291015.1 of Exilispira sp. Lineage (GTDB taxonomy): Bacteria > Spirochaetota > JAAYUW01 > JAAYUW01 > JAAYUW01 > Exilispira. The sequence continues at coordinate 3,325 of JBKBTB010000205.1, forward strand.
CAGTAATCAAAGAGCAATCATGCAGTCTTAGAGGATCTGAAA
>JBKBTB010000206.1:0-3340 GCA_046291015.1 Exilispira sp.
TATATTTGATAATTCATTTATCTATGTTCAGTCTATGTGCAGCTTTCCATATTCAGAAATGAAAAAACTAGAAGATCAAATAATTAAGCTTTCGATGACAAATTGCGCTTTGCTAAGATTATCCATTCGAAACGAAAAAGATATTGAATATGCTAGATTATTAAAGGATAAATACCAGAGGGAAGATTTTGTTTTTGTCGCAGATACGCATTTTTTACCAGAACTTGCAATTAAATGCATTAAAAATGGATTTAAGAAGGTAAGAATAAATCCTGGTAATATGAATTTAAATGAAATGAAACAGATAGCAAAAGTTGCAAAAGATTATAGCGCTGTTATAAGAATAGGTTTAAATGGTGGTTCGATAGATGAAAAAAAAGATTTTAAGAAGAAAAATTATGTAGATCAGTATATCAATTTATTTCAAAATTATATTGAGCCATTTGAAAGGGAAAGCTTTTCAAATATTATTCTATCCGCAAAGTTTTCGGATTTCAAACTTGCAATAAAGGTAAATAAAGCTCTTTATGAAAGATTTAACTATCCAATTCATTTAGGTGTTACAGAAGCAGGAACTATTATTCGCTCAACTATTTTGCATACCCTTTTTTTAAGAGAAATGCTTCAAAAAAAAATTGGCTCAACCGTAAGAATATCAATAACAGGGGATTCAATAAATGAGATAGATACGGCAAATGAAATATTGAAATCTTTAGGAATATATAAAGGAATAAATATAATAAGCTGTCCTACATGTGGAAGAACATGGGGAAATTTGCTTGATTATGTTGCTTCTTTTTCTGAAAAAATAAAACCATTGGAATATCAACTATTAAAAAGGGGTAAGATGCCTCTAAAGCCTATAAATTGTGCTATAATGGGATGTGAGGTTAATGGACCGAATGAGGCAAAGGATGCTGATTTTGGAGCAAGTCTTACTAAAGATGGAGCAATGATATTTTCAAAAGGAAGAATTCTTGAGAAGATAAAAAAGGAAGATATAGTAGATAGACTTATCTTTTGCATTAAAGATGAGATATATAAAATATAAAGATAAAAACCTCGTCGCTTGACAAAGAGTTCTTTTACATTAATTTTACATATATGGAAAAAAATCCAATTGGTGTTTTTGATTCCGGTGTCGGTGGTCTTACTGTATTAAAAAGCCTTATAAAAGCTTTAAAGGATGAAGATTTTATCTATTTTGGAGATGTCGCAAGACTTCCATATGGAACAAAATCGGAACAAACAATAAAAAGATATGGTTATCAGGATACCAGATTTTTACTTGATAAAAAAGTAAAATTAATTGTTGTGGCATGTAATACTGTTTCATCTGTTGCAATAGATTATCTGAAAGATAATTTTAATGTTCCTATAATTGGTGTAATTCATCCAGCTGCTGAAATTGCAGTAGAAAAGGCTAAAAAATCAATAGGAATTATTGGAACTGTAGCTACAATTAAATCAGGCAAATATTACGAATATATTAAGAAATATTCAAAAGATAAAAATAAAAATATTGAAGTTTACCAGCAAGCAACTTCTCTTTTAGTTCCATTAATTGAAGATGGATGGAAAGATAGTAAAATACTTAGAGAAGTTCTTTACCATTATTTTAAAATAGATGATTTTATTTCAAAAATTGATACTCTTGTTCTTGGATGTACTCATTATCCTATTATTCAGGATATTATAGAGGAAATTGTCGGGGAAAATATTTTCGTATTAAACTCTGCAGATGCAATTTCCCTTAAAGTTAAAAAATTGCTTTTTGATTCTAATTTAAACAATAAAGAAAGTAAAAAGAATCAAAAGATAGAGATTTATGTTTCAGATATTAATGATACGGTATATTATCTTGCTGAAAAGATACTTCAAGATGTTTTAAAAGGCTTAAATATAAGAAATATGATTAAACTTGTAGATTTACCTGAATAAATTATTTTTAGGGGGAATTTTTGTGAATAATAAGATTCTTAAAATATTTTATATCTTTTTAATTATTTTAGTCATATTATTTGCTGGTGCTACTACTGATTACATTATTCTAACTGTAAATGATAGACCAATTACATATTTTAATTTTCTATCGACTTACAGGATGTATGTGAATCAGGCAAAACAGCAGGGAGTAACTCTTAATAATCCAGTTAAAGAAACTTTAGATTATATGATAGAAGATATATTAATAACTTTGGATGCCGAACAACATAATATTAAAGTTACTGATAATGAAGTAAATGCTCAAATTGAATATATATTAAAAACATATAATTTAACAATGGAGCAATTCATTCAAGAGCTTAAAAAGCAGGGAACTGACTTAAATCAATTTATAGAAAATCAAAGAAAACAAATTACAATGTATAGATATATTCAGCAGGTTATAGAACCTAAAGTAAAAAAACCAACAAAAAATGATATTGAAAATTTTTATAAAGAAAATAAAGAAAAATTTAAAGGTTCTTATGAATACAATGTTAAACTTGTTAAGTTAATTGTTCCAAAAGATGCAAGCTTCAAGGAAAGATTGGCATTAAAGAGAAAAATTGATCAATATTTACAATATTTAAAAGATAACAATCAGACAATCACACCTGAAAATGTTAAAAAATTTTCTGAAGAAAATAAGGTTTCTTTGATTTATGATCAAAAAAAGTATTATCCAGAATTAATTGATGAAGAATTAGCTGATGAACTTGCAAATCTTAAAGCTGGTAAATTAAGTGGTGTAATAGAATATAATAATGATTTTTATATTTTCATCCTTCAATCAATAAATCAAATAGATTATATACCTTTTTCTGAACTTCAACAAAAGATATACAATTATATTTATGAACAAAGAAAAATGGAACTTTTTCAAGCAACTGTTGATAAACTTAAAAATGATGCAGTCATTATCTGGTATGTTGATATAAATTCCATTATAATTCCATAATATAATTTAATTTAACTTAATATGAAAAATGAAAAATTAAGTATCTCATTTAAAAGGCAGTCCAGGATATTATCTTTTCAAGCTGTATACATAAATGCCATGAATCCTTCAGATCTTGATGAATTGTTATTATTTAATTGGATCCCATCGATACCTCCTCATGTTTATAGATATGCAAAAGAATTAACAGGGAAAACAATTGAAAATGAAGAAAAGATTATAAATATTTTAAAAGAGAACCTTAAAAATCCTCGATATGAAGATCTTTCTGAGATTGAAAAAAGTATACTTAAGATCTGTACATGTGAACTTATATACTTTCCAAAGATTTCTCCAGCTATTGTTATAAATGAAGGAATTGAGCTAAGTAAATCTTTTGGAGGAAAAAATAGTTAT
>JBKBTB010000008.1:0-9805 GCA_046291015.1 Exilispira sp.
AGGGAAGGAGGAGAAAACGGGTCTTTTGCTGGTGATACATCTTTTATGATACTTCATAATACAATTCAAAGATTTATGCAATCTACTTATGGAGAAGGACCATATAGAATGTTAGCACAACTTGGGATTTCAACTGGTAAACCAGGAAATACTCCAGAATTAAAAGGGGGATATCTTGAAATAGATGAAGCAATACTGGATAAAGCATTAAAAGAAAATCCACAAAAAGTCAAAGAGTTTTTCGGATATGATAGTGATAATGATAAAATACCGGACAATGGAATTGGACAAAAAATCTTTCAATACTTAAAAGGTATGACAAATTTTACAGATGGTACTATAAAAAAAAGAACAGATTATTTTAATACTTTAATAATAAGTAATAAAAAAAGAGTAGAAACTTTAAATAGACAACTGGAGATATATAGAGATAGTCTTATCTATAAATTTGCAGTGATGGAGAATTTAATCGCCAAACTTAAAAGTGATGGGAATTATATTTCGACTTATATAGGGCAACAAAATGCTAGTAGTAATAAATAAAAGATTTATATTAATCGTATTGTTTTTTATTATTGTTATTTTCTCTTCATGTTCTGGTGAAAATATAGAATTATTAAAGGCAAATAAATTAGCCTCCAGTGTTGAAATTCAGCCAAGGCTTCAAGCTTATGAAATCTATTTAAGATATGCTTCGACTAATCCCCAGGCAAGAGATGGACTGCTTGCAGTTTGTAAGAGTATTGGAATTTCTTATACTATTGAAAGACAATGGAAGGAAGGTATAAAATTTTTATCTCAAGCATTGGATCTTGATCCAACACAATATATAGCTCATTATTATATTGGTGTCTGTTATGCAAATCTATGGTCTATTGAATCAAATATAAATTTAAAAGAAGATTATAAAAAAAAGGCAATATTTCATTATCAGAGAGCAATAGAAATAGTACCATCTTTAACATCTGCTCACTATGGTTTAGGTTATTTCTATTATGAAGCTTTTAAAGATTTACAAAAGGCGAAAGAAGAGCTTTTAACAGTAATAAAACTTGAACCTAAATTTACCAGAGCTTATTTTGTTTTAGCTCAAATAGCCTATATAGAAGGAGATCTGGAACTTGCAAGACAGTATTATGTTAAAATCTTATCATTGATTTCAAAAAAAGATGAAAGAAGACAGACAGTTTTAGATAATATTGCAAGAATTGATAGTGAACTTGGTGAAAGATGAGCTTGCTTAAAAAAAATGATTTAGAATACATACTTGCTTACAGCATAATTCCATATGAATTATTTACACCACTTCAAAAAATTCAACTTCTTTGTTATTTTGATTTTGATATAAAAAGAATTTTTAATTCTGATATTGAACAAATAAAAAATTTATTAGCCAAGAATAAAAACTTTAACATAAATTTCTACCAGTACCTTAAAAAAGCCCGGCTTTTGATTAATAAAAAGGTTAAGTTTATAACATTCGATTCTAAATATTTTCCTTTTGAATGCTGGAAAAATCTTACAGAAAATTCTAAAGATATTAATAATCATTTAAAAACTTATCCTTTTTTATTATTTTATGAAGGAGATATTTCGATTTTAAGTACAGATAAAATAAGCGTTATAGGCACAAGAAAACCTTCTGAAATATCTATAGAATTTACATCACACATTGTTAAAGAAATTAAAAGAACAGTCGTTTCTGGATTTGCTTCAGGTATTGATCATTTTGCACATTTGTATGCAATTCAAAATAATTTACCTACAATAGCTATTTTTGCATCTGGAACAAATATTATTTACCCTAAAAGTAATCTTGAATTATATAAAAATCTTACTCAAAATAATTTCTTAATTCTTTCCGAATTTCCACCGGATACATTACCGAAAAAGTATTATTTCCCTATCAGGAACAGGATTATTTCTGCTTTATCTGAAAAAATAATTTGTATTCAAGCTTCTAAAAAGTCTGGAGCACTTATAACAACAAGTTATGCAAAGGAAATGAATAAGAAAATATATGTGTTTTATCCTATTGAATTGGATGGTTTTGAGGGGAATAAAAATCTTTTTACTTCCAATGATGCAAGTTTATTATTTGGAGCATATAAAGGAAAATTATTTATTAAAAAATATTCATCTCTGACTGATAATTTTGAAGATATGAATGTTAACAATCTTAATAATGATAATTCTCATAACAACGAAGAAATTGAATTAAATATGGATAGTGTTCAATTCAATTACATAAATAATTATGAAAATAAAGCTAAAGAATTTGAGTTGTTAAAAGAAATATTTATTGATCCCAATAGATCACTTGAATATTATTCCCATAAGGTTAAAATGGACGCTAGAAATATTATTTTAGCTTATCAATTGCTAATTGAAAAAAAGCTTATAAAAATAGATAATTTTAATAGAATATATCCAAATTATTCAAGTAATATTCTTCAATTTGCTGTAAAATAAATTAAATTTCTTGACAAAAGTATTCTTAAATATTAAAAAGATTTAAATCATGTGTTGAATTAATAAATACGAAGGGATTATTGATGACCAGATCAAATACCAAAGCCATAAAAACAAAAAACCTGCTAAAAGAAAATACTAAAAAAAATGTGAATAAAAAAAATGTAAATCAAAAAGATGATAATAGTGTAAAATATGAAGAAAATATTAATTTACCTGATAATTTAAAATTAAATGAAAAAGTTAAAAATATGAATAATAAAAAAAATCTAATAGTTGTTGAAAGTCCTACAAAAGTTAAAACAATATCGAATTATGTAGGAAAAGATTTTGAAGTATTCGCTACAAAAGGACATATAAAAGATCTACCAAAATATACACTTGCGATAGATATTAAAAATTCATTTGAACCCAAATATGAGATTCCAAAGGATAAAAAAGAGATTATTGAAAAGCTAATACAGTTTTCTCAAAATAAAGAAAATATATTTTTGGCATCAGATAATGATCGTGAAGGCGAGGCAATTGCTTATCATGTTTTTCAAATATTAAAAGAAAAAAATAAAAATTCTGAAAATATAAAATTTAAAAGAATCGTATTCAATGAAATAACAAAACCAGCGATACTGAAAGCTCTTGAAAACCCAGGGCAGATAGACATAAAAAAAGTAGATTCACAAAAAGCAAGAAGAGTTTTAGATAGACTTGTTGGTTACCAGGTTTCACCAATATTGTGGACAAAGATTTTAAAGGGCATTTCTGCCGGGAGAGTGCAATCTGTTGCTTTAAGATATATTGTAGAAAGAGAAGAAGAAAGAGAAAATTTTAGACCATCTAAATATTGGCCTATTTATGCTATTGTAGAAAAAAAATATAAATTTGAGCTTAAAAAAATAGATGAAAAGGTTTATGATCCAAAAAATGAAAAACTAAAAGAAGAAGCTCAAAATAGAATAAATAATCCAGAGAAAATAAAAGAAGGTAAGATTGAAAGTTTTACAATAACAAATTCAAGTGCAAAAAATATACCTCCTTTTGTTACCTCCACATTACAACAGACTGCTTTCAGACTTTTTAATTATTCACCAAAAAAAACTATGCGAATTGCTCAAAAACTTTATGAGGGAATCGATATTGGCAAAGAACAAAAAGGTTTGATAACATACATGCGAACAGATTCTGTTAGGGTTTCAGATTTAGCAGTCAAGGATGTAAAAAGCTTTATAGCACAAAATTATGGTTCAAATATGGTTCAAACAATATCAAATTATCAACAGAATAATAAAAATGTTCAGGATGCTCACGAGGCTATTAGACCAACCGATGTTTTTTTGAAGCCAGATGATTTGAAAAATTACCTTTCAAAAGAAGAATATAATATATACAGCATAATCTGGGAAAGATTTGTTTCTGCCTTTATGAAACCACCGGTATATAAAAATCTTACAATAAAAATGAGTTCAAGAGGTTTGTTATTCGAGATAAAATTTAAATCTGTAATAGAAAAAAATTCACTTATGATATTAAAAATGTTGAAACCGGAAAATAAAGAAGAAGATTTTCCAGATTTTAATGAAGGGGATATAGTAAAGATAACCTTAGTAGAGATAATTGAAAAGATGACAGAACCACCTGCAAGATATGATGAAGCTTTACTTATAAAAAAACTTAAAGATGAAGGAATAGGAAGACCTTCTACTTATGCTACCATTCTTGATATTCTTTATAACAGAAACTATGTTGTAAAAGAAAATAAGAAATTAGTTCCAACTGAAATAGGAAGGCTTACAGTTAATTTTTTAAAAAAGTATTTTGCTGATATTTTTGACTATGGTTTTACTGCTAAGATGGAAGAAAATTTAGATAAAATTGAAAGCGGTGATTTAAAGTATCTTGATGTTTTGAATGATTTTTATTCTAAATTTGAACCATTAATTCAATCAAAAAATGAGATGGAATCATTGAAAGATAGATTAGCAGTTAAAACTACAATAAAATGTGAAAAATGCGGTGGAGAAATGATCTTAAGACAATCAAAAAATGGACAATTTTTGGGATGCTCAAATTACCCGGAATGTACAAATACAAAAACCCTTTCTTATGGTATTTGTCCAAAATGTAACAAAGGATTTATAGTTAAAAGATTTTTTAAAAACAAATCATTTTTTGGCTGTTCAAGATATCCTGATTGTGATTTTATTACAAATAAAAAAATTGAACTATTAAAATGTCCAAAATGTGGTAGCTTTATGTATAATGAAGAAAGAACTAAAACAGTAAATTGTATTAACGACCAATGTGATTATAAACTAAAAATTGAGTAAACTTGCTTATTTGAGTAAGTAAAAAAATATGAATAATATTAAAATAATTGATGCCATAGAAATTTTTTGTAATTATATTCAAAAGGTAAAGCAATATGCAACTAATACATCAGAAAATTATTATTCAGATTTACTCGAATTCTATAAATTTGCCAGTAAAAATTGGGGTATTGAAAGACTGGAACAGGTAAAAACTGAAATTATTAGATCCTTTCTTTCAGAGCTTAGACTTTTAAAAAGACAACCAACGACTCTTATAAGAAAAAGATCTGCAATACATTCTTTTATTAAATTTTGCGAACAGAGAAATTTTATCAAAAGAGGAATTATCAATTTCCCAAAAGGATTTAAAAGTGATAGAAAACTTCCAGATTTTTTTTCAAAATCACAGATTTCTGGTTTTATAAATTATATTAAAAACACCTGTAAAGAAAATGATTATTTCTCTTATAGAGATTATATAATTATCTGTCTTTTAACCTTTTGTGGAATCAGATCTTCAGAACTTATAATGATGAAAAAAGAAAGTATTGATATAAGTCATAATATTATAAAGGTTACAGGAAAAGGTAAAAAACAGAGAATTGTTCCATTTCCAGAGAATTTAAAAGAAAGCTTTGATAAATTTCTAAAGCTTGTCAATATTAATGAAATTGAATATCTGTTTTGTAATAGAAGAAAAATTAGGTTGACTAGAAGAGGGCTTTTTTATATATTATCTAAAAGAATGAATGAATATGGTGTAAATTTAAATATACATCCTCATAAGTTAAGACACACTTTTGCTACATTATTACTGGAAAATGGAGCAGATATCAGGCTTATCCAGAAATTTTTAGGTCATGAATCGATAGCAACAACCGAAAGGTATACTCAACTGGATAAGCAAAGAAAGCTGAATATGTATAAAAGATTTCATCCTCATGCTTAAATTTAATATTACTTTTTTATTTTAAAATTATTTTGTTGGTTAATTTAAAATAAAATTGCAGGGAAAAATTATGGAAAAAATGCATGGTACAACTATATTATGTGTTAAAAGAGATGATAGTGTTTGTATGGCTGGTGATGGTCAGGTAACTCTTAGTAATATAGTCATAAAACATAATGCAAGAAAGATTAGAAAAATATATAAAGATTCTGTTTTGGTAGGATTTGCAGGTGCTGTTGCAGATGCTTTTGCTTTGCTTGAGAGATTTGAAGAAAAACTGAATAAATACTCTGGAGATTTACAAAGAGCAAGCTATGAACTTGCAAAAGACTGGCGAACAGATAAAATTTTAAGAAGACTGGAAGCAATGATTATTGTTGCAGATAAAAATGATCTTTTTTTGCTTTCTGGATCTGGAGAAGTTATAAAGCCAGATGAACCAATTGTTGCAATAGGTTCTGGAGGAGCCTATGCATATAGTGCTGCAAGAGCTCTTTATGAAAATACAAATCTTTCTTCAAGAAAAATTTGTGAAAGTGCGATGAAGATTGCTTCAAAGATATGCATATATACAAATTCAAATATTGTTGTGGAGGAGATCTCAAATGGAAAATAATATTACAAATAATAATATAATAGAAAATAAACCTGATAATAAACAAAATAATGATTCTGAAATAAATAAAAAGGTTGATTTAGATAACCTTACACCATCAGAAATAGTCAAAATGCTTGACAGATATATAATAGGACAGGACAAGGCTAAAAAGGCTGTAGCAATAGCACTTAGAAATAGAAGCAGAAGAAAAAAACTCCCAAAAGAAATAAGGGATGAAGTTATTCCTAAAAATATTATTTTGATTGGTCCAACAGGAGTTGGTAAAACAGAAATTGCAAGAAGGATTGCACAGCTTACAGGAGCGCCATTCATTAAGGTTGAAGCAACAAAATATACCGAGATAGGTTATGTTGGTAGAAATGTCGAACAGATTATTAGAGATCTAATGTCCAGTGCTGTTTCAGCCGTTATCAAAGAACAGATGGATCTTTTCAGGGAAAAGGCAAAGGATAAAGTTGAATCAATTATTTTAGGTAAACTTATGCCATCCGATGATGAACCATATGCGACAGCTGATGGCAAAATAGAAGTTGTTGGAGAGATAAGCAAAAAGGCAAGTGCAACCTATGAAAAAATTAAAGAATTATATAATATGGGTAAATTTGATGATAAAATTATTGAGGTCGAGATAAAAGAACAACAGAATTTTGCAGATATGTTAAACATTCCCGGTATGGAAGATATAGGTGTTGCAATAGGTGGAATTTTCCCTCCATTTGGGCAAAAAAAGAAAAAGAGAAAAGTTAAAGTTTCTGAAGCTAAAAAAATTTTAGAAGAAATGGAACTTGAAAAGATGGTAGATAAAGATCTTGCTATAGAAATAGCTAAAGATAGAGTCGAAAACATGGGAATTGTATTTATTGATGAGATTGATAAAATAATTGGTGGAAGATCAGAAAGTGGTCCTGATGTTTCAAGAGAAGGAGTTCAACGGGACTTACTCCCAATTGTCGAAGGAACTACTGTAATGACAAGATATGGACCAATAAATTCAGATCATATACTTTTTATTGCTGCCGGCGCATTTTCGTTTCATAAACCATCAGATTTAATACCTGAGCTTCAGGGAAGATTTCCGATTAGAGTTGAATTAAATTCTCTTTCTAAAGAAGATTTTAAAAGAATCCTTGTAGAACCCAAAAATGCATTGATTAAACAATATACTGCTCTTTTAAAGACAGAAGATGTTGATCTTGAATTTACAGAAGATGCTATTGATTATATAGCTGAAATATCAAGCGATGTTAATAGTAAAACCGATAATATTGGTGCAAGAAGACTTCACACAATTATGGAGCTTGTTTTAGAAGACTTGCTTTTCTATGCAAATGAATATGCCGGACAAAAGGTTGTCGTAGATAAGAAATTTATTCAATCTAAAGTTTCAGATGTGTTTGAAAAGAAAGATATTATGAAATATATTTTGTAAATAAATAATTCTATATAAAATTATTATCAAAAAAAAGATTCTAAATTAGAGAATATAAATTATTAAGAATATAATTGAAATAGCAATTCTGTAAATGCCGAAAATTACAAAATTATTTTTTTGTAAATATTTTATAAAAATTTTTATAACAAAAACAGCTACTATAAAAGAAGCGAAAAAACCAGTCATAAGTAGAGTAATATATTCTTTAGTTAAAAATATTTTAGCATCAAAAATAGAATATAAAGATGCACCTATTATTGTGGGAATAGCAAGGAAAAATGAAAATTCAGCTGCATCTTTTCTTGATAATCCAGCAATCAATCCACCAATAATTGTTGCAGCCGAACGGGATGTACCTGGAATCATAGCAAGTACCTGAAATAATCCTATTAAAAGTGCTTTTGACCAATTTAATTGAGCTAAGTTTTCTGTTATCCTTTCATTATTTTCTCTAATATGTATAAATTTGAGTTTTTCAATTAAAATAATTAAAATTCCATATATAAAAAGAGTAATACATACAGTTAGTGGATTAAAAAGTTTTTCCTGAATTATATTTTTAAATAAAAAACCAGAGATAATTGCTGGAATACAAGCAATAAAAATATAAATCCATAGATTGGTCTTTTCTTTGTTTAATTTAAAATTTTTCTCAAAAATCCATAATTTTTTAAAATATATTAGAATAACAGCTAATATCGCTCCGCTTTGTATGAATACTTCGAAAATATCAGTAAAACCCTTATCTAAAGATATTTTCAAATACCAGTCAAGTAAAATTAAATGCCCTGTACTGCTAATTGGTAAAAATTCTGTAAGTCCTTCAATAATACCGTAGATTAGGCTCTTAATAATAGATACAATCATATAATATCCTTTAATTGTCTATTTTTCTTTATTGGTTTTTATTTTATTACTATTTTAAAATCCTTTCTTTAATTTTTAAATACCGTTTTTTCTTATCTAATCAAAAGTTGAATATATGTAAAATATTTTATTTTAACTGATTTATTTAGGTTATTATATTTAAAGTTAATATATTTCATATTTCAATTATAATATTTTTTTATTATTGAAATCTGCATAATCTACCAGTCAAAAAAAAGTATTTCTGCCAAAAATATTAAAACAAATGTTAAAAGTATCACTATTAAGAAGCTATTCTATTTATTGATAATTTAAATATTCATCTATAGATTGTTTTTTATATTTACAAATTACCTGAATAAAGATATTTATTATAAGAATCACTTCTTACCTGCTCATTTTCATATTCTCTGAATTGCACTCAATCCATTAGCCCATATTATTACATTATTAATTATTATTATTAATTATTTCTGTGGTGTGATCCAAAACAACAGAGACTTATATAACATTTTTAAGTACTTTAACAATTTATATTTATCATTATCTTTGACCTAACAATTTGCTCATTGAAATAAGTTACCATAGAAATTATCATATATAGCTCATGATGCGCCATCTTCTTTTATTACAAGAATATGCATAAAAAGAGCAGATAGTGATATAATATGTTCGATTGTATTATAGCTATATTTATATATATTTATAGTGATTTGTTAACATATATTGTTAAGCAAATCATAATCTTGTGCAATAATTTTGTAATTTTGGTTTTATAAATTACTAATATCTAATTGAAAAAAATATAATATTACTTACAGTTTTATATTCAGAAAAAGTACTTGTCTTATATTTTAGAATCTGGATCTTCATTTTGCTTTAATAACAATCTGAGTTTCTTATTTTCCCGCACACAGTTAGAGTAGAATCTCTTAACTTAGAATTATTATTGATGATAAAATATTTACAAATGGTGGATTACCAAAAAGAGAAATACAAAACTGTTAAGTGATCAAAATTAACGATTTTATATGACTTGAAATTTAAAAAAATTTCTTGACATATTTACCCAATTGACTAGATTAAACTTTGCTATGTACTTAATTGTAAAAGTTTTAAATGATAATTTTAAAGTAAAATATGGGCTGATGAATACAGTT
>JBKBTB010000008.1:9815-18848 GCA_046291015.1 Exilispira sp.
ATCATTATGATGGTCATAGAATTTGTAAAATAAATTTATCTCCTGTAGAGTCAAAAAAATATAATAATATTTGTCCCGTTTGCGGAAAAACATTAATAATAGGAGTTTTAAATGATAATTTTTAATATTAAAAAATATTATAATCTTTAAAATTCAAAGTAATATAATCCTGTTTCAATGCTCAAGTTTTTCATTAATATTTTTTTATTATATTCATAATAAAAAATTTCTAAGAGAAAAGAAATTTTTGTTTGCTGGTACAAATGATAACTCATGTAAATATTTGATTGAAAAAGAATATTTTAAAAATTCGTTAATAGCTTGAAGATAAAAAAATTAATGAAACAGGATTAGAGAATCGCTGGTAGATCCTGCTTCGTTTATGCTAAAATTATCTTTTATAAATTATAAGCGCCTGGATCTAACCAGGCTTTTTTTTATATCATTTTTATTTATTAAATTAAAACGGGAAATATATTATGCGAGAAAGAAAAGCTCAAACAATAATATTAAAGATAATTAAAAAAAATTGGCTAATTTTGGTTATTTCAATTTTAATTATGATGATAAACACAGTTATTGGAATTTATTTTCCAGTAATAATTAAAAATTCAATAGATGAAAATATTATGAAGGGAAATATTGCTGGACTTGAAAAGGATGCTATAATTTTCTTTTTATTATTAATAATCTTATCGATTTTGACCTTTTTTAGTATTTTTATAACTGAAATTTTTGGTCAAAAATTTTTATTTGATTTGAAACAGGATATTTTTTCTCATATTTTATATGCAAAAATAAAGATTTTTGATATACATCCTGTTGGCAGGCTTATTTCAAGAATTGAATCTGATGGAGAAAGTTTAAGAGAGTTTTTTACAAACAGTGTAATATCAATATTATCAGATATATTACTCTGTATTGGTATGATTGCTGTTCTTTTAAGGTTTTCATACAATCTTACACTTTTAATATTGCCGGTTATATTTGCAATATTTTTATTTTCCTTCTGGTATCAGAAAAGTGTTTCCCCTTTCTGGGTTAATTTAAGAAAGATTAATTCACAACTCTTCGGTTTTTTCTCAGATTTTTTAAGAGGAAATCAGATTTTAAAAATTTTTCATAAAAAACCATGGGCTTTTCAAAAGATTAACCTAACAATTGAAAAAAAATATAAAAATGAAATCAGAGGAGAACTGCTTGATTCACTTTACTATAATTCTTTACAAATATTTGAAGCTTTAAGTATTTCATTAATATTGTGGTTTGGAGGTCTTAAATCTATTTCCAGTAAAATGACAATAGGTACAATAATCCTTTTTGTTACTTATATTAAACAATTTTTTGGACCTATTAGAAATCTTTCTTCTCAATTCCAGATTTTCCAAAAAGCATTTGCCTCAATTAATAGAATAAATGATGTATTCGATATGGAAATAGAAAATGTGACAGATGGCGAAATAGCCACTTTTAATTCTGATATTGCTTTTTCAAAATTAAGCTTTTCATATAAATATTCAAAAGATGAAAATATAGTGGAAAATATAACCAGGGTATATTCAGGTGATAGTGAGCAGTATTTTACAGATATTACATTAAAAAATAGCAGAAAATATGCAGTTGAAAATCTAAATTTTACAATTAGAAAAGGAGAAAAAATAGGAATTGTTGGGAGAACTGGTTGCGGTAAAACAACTATAGCTTCTCTTCTTTTAAAATTTTATGAAGACTATGAAGGAAGTATTAAAATAGATGGTAAAGAACTTAAAGAATTATCCCATCAATCTATTAGATCGATTATTGGAGCTGTTTTTCAGGATACTTTTTTATTTGCTGATACTATCTTAAACAATATTATTTTGGGTAAAAATCTAACAGTCTATGATGTAAAAAAGGCAATAGAAGAGCTTGGAGTAAAATCTGTTTTTGATTCTTTTCCAGATGGTTTAAATACACAGATAAAAGAAGATGGAACAAATCTATCCTCTGGTGAAAAACAAATTATTGCACTAGTAAGAGTATATATTAATAATCCAGAAATTTTTATTCTGGATGAAGCAACTTCTTCTATAGATAACAAAACTGAAAGCATTATATATGATGCTCTAAAAAAAATTTTACAAAATCGAACTGCAATAATAATTGCTCATAGACTTTCAACAATTGAATTTTGCGATAGAATTCTATGTTTTCATAAAGGGAAACTTATCGAGGAAGGGAAAAAGGATGAACTTTTAGGTTTAAATGGATACTTTGCCAAATTATATCAGAGTTATAAAAAAATAGAGAATTTATAACTTAAATTTAAATAAAAGTATTCTTATTAAAAAAAATTCGATAGAAGGGATAAATATGCAAAAAAATAATAAAAATAAAACTGTAATACCACTAAAATATAGGTTGCAATATATTATAACATTATGGAGTGAGCATAAAACCAGAATAATACTTCTAATTATACTTTCTTTAATAAATACAACAGCCAGTACCATTTATCCTCTTTTGTTAAGATATGTTATTGATAATCTTGCAAATCCGCGGCAGTTTAATAATGTTGCTAAAGCTATTGGTT
Organism: Exilispira sp.; assembly: GCA_046291015.1. Lineage (GTDB taxonomy): Bacteria > Spirochaetota > JAAYUW01 > JAAYUW01 > JAAYUW01 > Exilispira. The sequence goes on from JBKBTB010000008.1 coordinate 12,388, forward strand.
TTATAATAGCAGCAGCTAGTATTGCAGCAATATTTTATACAATTTTACAACAAAATAGAGTTTATACTAATATGTCTTTCTTATGGAAAATTACAATTACAATATTTAACTGGATATTAAGAAAGAATAGAAATTTTTTTCATAAATTTTCACATGGAGAACTTTTAACAAGGCTTACAGATGAAGTTGAGAAGGTTTCATGGATGCTTTGCTCTGGATTTTTTAGATTTTTTGATTCAATTTCAATTATAACATTTTCACTTGTTTTCATGGTTGGTTTTTCATGGAAGCTGACTTTATTTGTTGTTTTACCAATTGTCATAGTTTTATTTATGATGATTTTATTTGATCAAACATGGGAAAATCTTTTTGAAACATTACAGGAAAAAATTTCATCGGTAAATTCAAATATTGAAAAGACTTTTGCCTCTATTAAAGTTATTAAAAGCAATCAGATGGAAGATTTTGCAAAAAAAGAGTTTAACAATATTATGTCTTCAAGGAAAAATTCTGAAATTAAACTGGCATTTTTTCATGGAATCTGGCACTCTCTTGATTTAATGATAAATTATTCTGCACTTTTACTTATTATAATACTTGGTGGTAAACAGGTTATCAAAAATGAAATATCTCTCGGCACATTTATAGCATTTATGCAATATTTTTATCTTATGTTTGAATATCTTTATTCTTTTGCTTATTTTTTTATAGATTTTAAAAGGGCTCTTGTTTCGATAGGAAGACATCTTGAACTTTTGTTTTTTGAAAATGAGATAAAAGATATTAAGTTCTATTTTAATAAGAAATTAAAATATGATGACTACTACGATGATAGGATCAAAATAACAAAAATTAATAAAGTGGAACTTAAAAATATTTATCTTGAGATTGGAAATAGAAAAATATTAGATAATGTTTCCTGTAAATTTTCAGTGGGCAAAATATATGGAATTACTGGTGAAATCGGTTCCGGGAAATCAATGTTGATGAATATATTGTCTAAACTGGATCCTTTTACTGCCGGTGAAATTTATGTTAATGATTTGCCTTTAGAAAGGATAGATTTAAATTCATATCAAAATCAAATTGGTTTTGTTTTTCAAGAGCCACAACTATTTTCTGTTTCAATAAAGGAGAACATTATTTTACCACAGGATAATCTTTCCCAAAAGATATTTTATCAATACAATAATAGAAAATTTTTAAATAGTTATATACCATTTAAGCCAGAAAAGGAAACATTAAAAACAGAATTTGATTATGATGATAAATTATTTTTTGATTCAATTTTAATATCAAATCTTGAAGATGATATAAAGTCTTTTCCAGATGGTGTAGACACACTTGTTGGACCAAGGGGCTATACTCTTTCCGGTGGTCAAAGAGAAAGAATTACTATAGCCAGAGCTTTTTATAAAAATCCATCCTTATTCATATTTGATGATTCAACAAGATCACTTGATTATGAAACTGAACAGAAAGTATTAAGTTCAATAAGAAACAACAATAAAAATGCAATAATAATAATTATAACCCAAAGAATAAGATCAATTGTTTTTGCTGATGAAATTCTGGTTTTTAAAGATGGTAAAATTATTTCAAATGGCACACATGACATTTTAATGAAAGAATCAAAAGATTATAAACAACTTTATGAGAAAGAGGTGCTGAATATGAAATTTTAATTTTATTTGATTTTTCATAATATTTCTTTAATATATTAGTTAGTTTAATTAAATTGCTTATTAAGTTCCTAATCGTATCATTTGTAAAGTAATCTAACTGATAAGGAAATATTTATGAAAAAAATACTTATAACTGATCTAACACTTCGAGATGCCCATCAATCTTTGATTGCTACAAGATTGAGAACTGAAGATATGATTCCAATTGCTCCAGTAATGAATTCTGCGGGTTTTTTTTCTATGGAAGTTTGGGGAGGAGCAACATTTGATACGGCAATAAGATTTTTAAATGAAGATCCATGGCAAAGATTAAGACAACTAAAAGCTGTATTGCCAAACACACCCTTACAGATGCTTTTGAGAGGACAAAACTTAGTTGGATACAGGCACTATGCCGATGATATTGTTGAAAATTTTATATTTAAAGCTGCTGAATATGGTATAGATATATTTAGGATTTTTGATGCACTTAATGATCTTAGAAATCTTGAAAAGGCTATAGAAACAGTCAAAAAAGTTGGTAAACATGCTCAGGGTACTATCTGTTATACTATATCGCCAGTTCATACAATAGAAAAATTTGTTCAAAATGCAAAAGATTTACAAAATATGGGAGTTGATTCCATTTGTATTAAAGATATGGCTGGGTTATTACTCCCCCAGCAAACATATGAACTTGTAAAAGCAATAAAAGATAAGGTTGATCTTCCATTAGCCTTACATTCCCATTCAACAAGTGGAGTTAGTGTAGCCACTTTACTTAAAGGTATAGAAGCAGGAGCTGATATTATAGATACTGCTATTTCATCCATGTCTATGCAGACATCTCATTCACCAACAGAAGCAATGGTTGCATGTTTAAAAGATACTCCTTTTGATACTCAATTAGATCTTGAATTACTTAATGATATTGCAAAATATTTTGCAAAAGTTAGAGAAAAATATCATCAATTTGAAACAAATACTATAGTTGATACAAAGATTTTTCTTTATCAGGTTCCAGGTGGCATGCTTTCAAACTTAGAAAGTCAGTTAAAGCAGCAAAATGCATATGATAAATTTGATGAAGTTCTTCATGAAATACCAAATGTTAGAAAGGATTTTGGTTATCCACCTCTTGTTACACCAACTTCTCAGATAGTTGGAACTCAGGCAGTTATAAATGTCTTAGCCGGTGAAAGATATAAAACTTTAACAAATGAATCAAAGAATCTTTTAATTGGAAATTATGGAAAAACTCCAGCAGATCCTGATCCCAATCTTGTTCAAAGAGCTTTAAAAGAGCTGGGACTTGAAAAACCAGTTACAATGAGACCAGCAGATTTGATTAAACCAGAATTGGATCAAATGATTGAAAAAAAAAACAGATACAAAAAAAGACCAAAGTTACCATGGAAGATGCACTAACATATGCTTTATTTCCGCATATTGCACCATCATTTTTTGAAAATAGAAATAATCCTTCTTTAATTGCAGAAAAAGATAAAATTGAAGATAAAGACGGGAAAGAAAAAAAAGAAAAAAATCAAGATGAAGTTAAAGGATATATTGTTAATTTTGAAGGACATGAATTTAAAATACTTGTAAAAGAGGTAGAACCAGAAAAATTAAATTTATCTTCGATTGGAATGGTTATAAAAAATGTTATAAATCAAAGCAATAATGAAAAAATAACAGTAAATAAAATTGAAGTTAGCGAAAATCAATCAGAAGAAACTCAAATTAAGACAAAATCTAAAGATAATAAAGAAAATGAGATGATAAAGCCAAAAGAAAAAATTGTTTCACCTGTTACCGGGACAGTACTTAAAATACTAAAATCTAATGGAGATGAGATTAAAGCTGGTGATGTTATATTAACTCTTGAAGCTATGAAGGTGGAATTTGAGATAAAATCCCCATCTGATGGTAATGTTAAAATTCTTGTTGAAAAAGGAGATGTAGTCCAATCGGAAGATTTACTTTGTGAAATATATTAATATTGATTTTTTATTATCCCTGTAAATTTGCATTAAAAGTAAATTATTAAAATAAGTTGGTAATTTTGCAAAGACTATAATCTATAAATTCAAAATTGGAGCATTATATTAACAAAGAAAAAGAAACAGAAATAGTAAAAAAAATTTTACAACCAGTTTATTTTGAAGAAAGTTTTAACTATCAAAATAATAATATTAAATTTTCGGTTAGTTCAGAAAGAGGACTGGAATTTTTATCCGATGGATTAAATCAATATCATAATTATGGTTTTAAAAAATGTTTTTCAGCTGATAAAAAAAGAAGTTTCGATCTTTTTTTCCAGTATTGGCTATTAAATTCTTCTTCTCCTTCTATTTTATTTTTTCATGGTAATGCAGAAAATTCCTCTACACATCCCAAATTTTTTTATCATCTATTATTAAATGGTTATAACATCTTCACATTTGATAATATAGGTCATGGTTCTTCTTCTGGAGTAAGAGGTTCTATTGAAAAATATCTAGATTATATTGATGTTGCCAATCAACTATTTCAATTTTTTATTAATATAAAAAATCAAAAAGTTATAGCTGCGAAAAAATTTAAAAAAGAAACTAAGAAAAATAAGTTAAATAGTGAAATTAGTCCAATAGATAAATGGATAATTATGGGATTTTCATTTGGAGGACTAATAGCAACAGATTTTGCCTTAAATTCCAATTATAAACAAATAAAAGATGTTATACTTTTTTCTCCATGGTTTATGACTAATAAAAGGCTTTTAAATAATTTTTTAAAAATTTATTTACTTCTTTTCAATAAATTTTTCAATTCGAATAGTTTAATGAACTATAAATTACAGGAAGATATATACAATATGGACGAAGAGGCTTATATTAATTTAAATAAAAATCTTACAGACAATAAAGAATTTTTAAAAATCAGAAAAAAAGATACAAGAATATTTAGATTAATATCAAAGAAAAGACTTTCTGAAATCTACAAAGCTCAACTGAAATTATTTAAAAATGAAAATTCAAAAAACTTAAATTTTTATCTTTTTTTACCAGAAAATGACTTAATCGTTGACTCTTCATTTTCTAAAAAGATAATTGGGAAATTTAAAGGAGAATATTTTGAATTGAAAGATTGTTTTCATGATTTTTTAGATTATCAAGATTATAGATGGGATTGTTTTTCAGAAATTTTAAATATTTGTTTGACAAAAATACTTAAATAGTTACTAATTTATTGAAAAAGCTTTTTTATTATCAGGAGTAAATAAAATGAATGTGGAAGAAAATCACAAAAGTTATGATGAACTTAAGGAATATATCGAAAAAGTTAAAGGTAATAATGGAGTTCTTATAGGGGTACTTCATAAAGCACAAGAAATCTTCGGATATCTTCCAATAGAAGTTCAAAAGTTTATAGCATATAATCTGAATCTTCCTTTTTCTCAGGTTTATGGAGTAGTTACTTTTTACAATTTCTTTTCGATGAAACCAAAAGGGAAAAATGTCATCAATGTATGCCTTGGGACAGCCTGTTATGTAAAAGGTGCTGAAAGAGTTGTAAATGATTTTGAAGATGCACTTGGAATAAAAATGGGTGAAACAACTAAAGATATGAAGTTTACTCTTTCTTCTGCAAGATGCTTTGGAGCATGTGGATTAGCGCCAGCTGTAATGGTAAACGAAGAAGTTTTTGGAAATGTAGATAAAAAAAAGATAGAACAAATATTAAAAGAATTTGGAGGTTAATTGGAAGAACTTTCTTTGCATATACTTGATATTGTTGAAAACTCTGTTGCTGCAAATGCAACCAAAGTTATAATAGAAATAATATTAAATGAAAATTTTATTTTAATTAAGATAAAAGATAATGGAATAGGAATTGATAAAGAACTCTTGCAACAGATAGAATCTCCTTTCTATACATCAAAAAAAGAAAGGAAGGTTAAAGTAGGTCTGGGTATACCTCTTTTTAAGTTTTCAGCAATTCAAAGTGGTGGTTCTTTCAAAATTGATTCAAAAAAAGGTGAGTTTACAGAGATTGAAGCAACTTTTAAGTTAGATAATATAGATAGACCTCCTTTAGGAAATATATATGATACAATTTTAGGAATTATAATAGCTCATCAAAATGTTGATTTTGAAATAAAAATTGAAAATAATGGAAAAGTTTATAAATTTTCCACAGAAAAAATTAGAGAAATTATAGGGGAGGATATTCCCTTTACCTATCCAGATATATATGAATTTATTTGTAAAGATTTAGAAGAAGGGATTTTACAAATTGGACTTAATCCTAAAAAAATTTATTGAAAAATGGAGGAAACATGAAATCACTCGAAGAATTGAAAAAAATTAGAGAAAAGGCTCAACAGGATTTAGCTCTTAGAAATAAGAATGCTAAGATTAAAATTGTTGTTGGAATGGGAACATCAGGTATTGCTGCTGGGGCTAGAGAAATATTAAAAACTCTAGTTGAAGAAATAACTAAAAATAATCTTACAGATGTTATTGTTACACAAACAGGTGAAAAGGGTTTTTCATCTGCTGAGCCTATAGTTGAAATTGAGGAAGAAGGTAAAGATAGAATTATCTATGGTAATGTTACTGTTGATATAGCTAAACAGATTGTTAAAGAACATATAATGAATGGTAAGATTTTAGTTCAATACACAATTACAAAATAATGATAAATATATATTAACAGGTAATCCTGTACGTAAAGCAATCAGAGAAAGTTACAATTCGATTAGTAGTATGACTAAAAACAATGACGGTAATATTACTATACTTGTTACTGGAG
>JBKBTB010000009.1:0-18691 GCA_046291015.1 Exilispira sp.
ATGTAGATATTTTTAATAATTTATTAATGTAATATATATTGACAAATACTATAAATAAGTTAAGAAATCCAACAGGATAAGATTTTATAATAAAACCATAAACAGAAAAAATTAAGCTACCAATTAAATTAAAAATTCTAAGTTTTATTACGGAACTCATAGTTAGTGAAATAGCAATAATGATTGATGAAATATAACCGATTAATTCTATAGTGTTCATTTTTTCTCCTGTATAAAAAATATAGACACTAAATTTTTAATTTTTCAAATTATATTATTTGAATTTTTTAATTTTTGATAAATAATTATTAAAGGTATTATAAAAATGTATAAAAGTAAAAAAACAGAAGAAAAAAGAAATTTTATTAAAAAAGAATATATAATATTATTTTTATTATTATTATTTGGCTTTTTTTTTATATCTCAAACAATTCCAAAAGCAATCAAGTTTCCAGATAATGCAAAGGGGAATTTTTTCTTTAAAGTTTTTTTTGAAAAAGAAGGTAATACATACAAATTTTATTCTGTCAATATTTTTGATATTCCTTACCAATTTAAAATTTATATAACAAATATTAATTACTTTAAACATGAATTAAGCTTTCCCTTTTATAGTATAGCAAAAGCAAAAGAAGGGAAAAAATACTTATTTTCTTTAACCTGCAATGATAATATAGAGCCAAAATTTTATCTTGAAATTTTTGTTGGTGATCCTTTATCTGCATCAGCTGATAGATATATTTATACTTTACCTTATCTTCATAATGAAAAGTATTATGTTTACCAAGGTTATAACTCAAATTTTACACATAAAGGCTTTGCATCATATTCTATAGATTTTTCAATGCCAATCGGAACACCTATTTGTGCAGCAAGAGATGGTATTGTTTATAATGTTGTAGACAACAATAATAAAAGTGGTATTTCAAGTTATTATGCAAAATATACAAATTTTATATCAATTTATCATCCTGATGGAACATATGCAATATATGCTCATATAAAATATAATGGTAGTATTGTAAAGGTTGGCGAAAGGGTTAAAGCAGGTCAAATAATAGGATATTCTGGAAATACAGGTAGAACAAGTGGTCCGCATCTTCATCTTCAGATTAATTTACCGATATATATGGGACATAGAAGCATACCTGTACCATTTCTTGATGAAAATGGCAATGGTTATTACATAAAAGAAGGCAGAAGTTACAGATCCTTTCATATTGAATACCTCTCTAAAGAGGGATATCAAAATTTTTTAAATAATATCAACTCTCAATTTATCATATTTCCGTTTATTTATTATTTTAAACCAAGACACCAGCCTGCTTTAGAAGATGATATATTGATAAATTATCCAGAAGAAGAATTTGAAGAAAATGAATAATTAATTTTATTATTATATTAATTATTTCAAACCTTTTGCAATTTTAATAACATTAATCGCTCCATCATATATACCGTTCTTTTTATTCTTAATGATATTTTCGCAATACAAAGGTAATAAATCATCTTCTTCTAACAATAATTGAAGGGCTTGTAAAACCTGTTCATCTTGCTGACATTCAATTGTTCCATCTCCTATTTCAGAGGATCTTATTGCTCCCCAGGCTTCATGCCCTCCTACCCTATGTATAAAGAGTTTTGGAATGGGATAAAAACTTAATTCGCTTGGTTTGGTAATTAAAAAATCGCTATATCTCATTAATAGATTTGTAAAATAGACAGCTGAAAATATATCTTTATCATAAAAAATTATAATTTCAGATTTGCTATGATTTTCAATCTCCTCTTCAAAAAAAGATTTTGCATTTTCAAAACCTTCAAATTTTCTATAACTTACATCAAAACTTTTTAATAAATTTTCAATCTCATTTTTTCTATCAAGATGATCACCGCAATTTACAAAAAGAGTTAATTTATCTTTTTTAATATATTTAATTGATTCTCTTATAATTTTTAAAATAATATTTTTTTGTGCACCTGCTCCTCCAATAGATATTAATGCTCTTCGTGGTGATTTTTCTTTTATTCTTTTTAATCTTTTTTCACAATCATCTTCTATATTTTCAACCAGTTCATAATCCACATAATGACCTACAAGTGTAATATCTTTTGCTGGAATTGGATTTAATATATGATTTTTTTCATCCATTTCTCGAAGAATTCTATACCCATAATAACTTGAAGGTCCCTGAACACAATGAATCGAACCAGGAGCTAAATGCAGCGCCATAGGCCAGTTGTCCACAATAGCATTAACAACATTTGAAAAACCAGCGTGTATGGCAGCCTGAGCAGGCCATCCATGAGAAGCCACAAAAGCAAAATCTTTTGGTATTGATTTTAATACAGGTGCAAAAAGTTCTGTCATATGAAGGTCATCAAGATTATATGTCAGTTTTTTAAATCCAACAGAATTTAAAGGCTCCCAGAACAATTTATCGAATAATGGAATTTGCTGGGATAACCTTGAACCCAATGAATATAAAGAATTTAAATGACTGATTATCTTACTTGCAGTTGAATTTTTTATACTCATAAAATCAAGCCAATAAGGTGTGAAACCGAGTGCTTTAGCTGCAGAAGCAAAAGCAATAGACAATCTATAGTGGCCATATCCCATCCTTATTGTCCCTATTATCACACCTTTATTTTTGTCTAACTCTTCAATGGTTTCTTCAATATTTTCTGCATTTCTATTAATTAATGTTTTTATACCAAATCTTTCAGTAACATTGTTTTTTATATTTACAGGAACAAGTTCAACGTTTTCCGATGCTACTTTAAATTTTTTTTCAAGATTTTTCTTTTTTAATATGGCTTTTTTAACCCTATTTTCAGGAAAATTATTGCCAAAGATATTATCTATCATAAAAATTCCCCTTCTTTTATTTCTTTTATATTTATAACATTAATTATATAAATTTCAAAACTTTTGATTAATTACTATTATAACACTTATTTTTTTATCCAGCAATTAAAAACTACTATATTTTATCTTTTGTATATATGATATATTATCGAATGTAAATATATTGTCTAAAAATTAGATTATTTAACAAAGAAATAATTATAGAAGATTACTATTAAAAATAGCTTATGATAATTAAAATCTGGGGTGTAGGGACTCGAACCCCAAACACTCGGAACCAAAATCCGATGTTCTGCCACTTGAACTACACCCCAATCGACTAAAATAAAGTACTTAAATTTTATAAAAAATCAAGAATTTTTAGTTTACTTATTCTTTCCTGATTAAAAGAAAAGGAATTAAAAGAATATCTGGATAATACGAATTCTTTGCAAATCTAAGTTGTTCGATACCCAGATCATCCTCTCTATTTATATACTTATATTTTCCTAAGAGATTTTTTGCTGTAATATTATTTATAAATTGGGGAATACCAGTATAATCAATATCGAATTTTTCAAAATGAACAGTTGCCATATCATCATTTTGTTTACTATAAACTGAAAAACCAATTATCTTGTCATTAATTTCAATGATAATAAGACCTATATCCAGTTCCTTAAAATAATTACAGGAATTTTTCAAAACAATAAGTTCCATTTCTAACATATATTTTACTTTTTCTGCTTGTTTATCTTGAAATATAAAAGATTCATTATTTTCAATCTTTTTTTGTTCTTCTTTATTCTTATACCACTTTTCTCCAAGTTCAATACATTGCCTAAAAACCTGACAATCTGAATTTGTTCTATTTAAAATTTTAATATTAATCTCTTTGTTATTCTTTGTAAATTGAGATATTAAATTTCTTTTATTATGAAATTTTCTCCCTTTTAAGTAAGCCAATTTTTCGGTAAAATAGATATAATTGGCATTATCTCTTGATTCAGTTACTTTAAAAAATTTATTTAAATCTTTTTCAAATTTATAACTATTATTAATAAAATTAATATAATTATCATCAAATAAGGCTAAATTTCCAGAAAAACCAGAATTTTTAAAAGAATCTGAAATATATAAAATTTTACTAAAAGGTAAAAACTCTCCTATTGGCTTATATATATAATCAGTAGTTTTATTATAGATTATTAACCTTTCTTCATAGATAATCCAGTAATACTCATAAACAGCTGACCATGAGAATAAATTGAAAAGGTTAAAATCGCAAAAGTTTTGAGAATATTTTTCCAGATATTTTGAAAATAAATCTTTATCTTTAATTTCTAATTTATTTAATTCGCCAAGACCTTTAATTATCATTATTTACCTTTATATATTATCATTAAATATCATTTATCATATATCATTGGTGTATAATCTTTCATATCCTTAAATCCCAATTTTTTATAAAATTCAGAAAAGTTAGGAGTAGAAATTAAACCAATCCATTTAATACCTTTATTTTTGAGAAAATCCAGAATAAAAAGAATAAGTTTTTTACCCACATTTCTATTTCGAAAATCTTTTAACACAATCACATCCTGAATATAAGCATCTGAAGCCTTGTCTGAAATGACCCTTGCCATTCCAATAAGCTTTTTATTGAAAAAAGCACCTACAAATAGAAAACTACCTTTTAATATTTTTTTTACTTTTTGAGGATTTTTTTCATCTTCAGAATCCCACCATCCAGCTTCCTTATATAAATTTATAATTTGATCTATATCAATCTTTTTAATAATTTTAATTTCAATTAATTCTTTCATAAAATTTAAAAAAGGGTATTTTTTTCAATATAATTTAATCCAAGTAATTCATATGCTTTTTGATTTGCTACCCTTCCCTTTGTAGTTCTTTTAATATAACCCATTTGAATCAGATATGGTTCATAAAAATCTTCCACTGTATTTGTATCCTCTCCAATTGAAACAGCCAATGCATTTACTCCGACCGGTCCTCCTTTATAATCTTCAATTATTGTTTTTAAAAGTTTAATATCATTTGAATCCAGACCATTTTCATTTATTCCAAGTTCAAGTAAAGTTTCTTTAACTATTTCAACAGATATCTTTTTTTTATTTTTATATGTGGCAAAATCACAAACTCTTTTAACAAGATGTAAGGCTATTCTCGGAGTACCTCTGCTGCATCTGGCAATATGAATAGCCGAATCTGAATCAATATCAAATCCAAGCTTTTGAAAAGCATTTTTAATGATAATATTTAAGGAATCTATAGAATAATATTCGAGTTTTAATATAAGACCAAACCTGCTTCTTAATGGCTTTGAAATATTGCCTGCCAGTGTAGTCGCTCCTATTAGAGTAAATGGTGGAAGATTTATCTTTATACTTTTAGCAGTAGGTCCTTTACCAATTAAAACATCAATATGGTAATCTTCCATTGCTGGAAAAAGAATCTCTTCAAGATTAATTTTCAATCGATGAATTTCATCTATAAAAATAAAATCATTTTGCCTTATTGATGATAAAATAGCTGCCAGATCACCAGATTTTTCAATAGTAGGAGCTGAAATTATTTTGATATTAGAATTCATTTCCTTTGCAACAATTTGAGCCAAAGTTGTTTTTCCAAGACCTGCAGGTCCATAGAAAAGAATATGATCAAGTTGTTTTCCATTTGTTTTAGCAGCAGTTATTGCTATGGTAAGTTGCTTTTTTACATGATTTTGACCTATAAAATCTTTTAGCTTTTCAGGTCTTTCAATAAAATTGATTCTATAATCTTTTTGAAAAATCTTCTGTGGTTTTTCTTCTTTTATCATACTTAATAATCTATATTTCAAATTATTTCACAATAGTATAGTATATAAATTATTTTTACCAGTATAAAAATTCTATCATATATTATATAAATTTATCATGCTCTTTCTTAATTCAATTTTCTAATTTCAATTTATATAAATATACTGACATTAATCTCGTTTCTTATTCCAAACAATCAAATATAGTTGACCAGCTAAATTTATAAGTAATTTTATTTAAATTTAGAAAGCAAAGAAAGAATATTCTTAAAAGCATCTTCAAATTCCATCTGTTCAATCTTGATATTGCTATTTTTTTTAAAAGTTTCAATGGCTTTATCTATCTCAGTTCTTGAGAAACCAAGGGAAATAAGTCCATCTATTATTTCATTTATTGTTGATATATTCTTATTTGATAATCTTCCAAGTTTTCCGGTTAATTCAAGAATAACCTTTTGAGCCTGTTTTTGACCTATACCTTTTACCTTAAAAAAAATACTTGCATCCTGATTTTCAATGGCTTCTATAAATTCTTCTGGTTTACCAAAATTAAATATTTCAAGAGCTTTTTTAGGTCCAATTCCCTCAACCTGAATAAACTTCATAAAAAGATTTTTTTCATCTTCACTATAAAAACCAAAAAGAGAAAGCTCATTTTCTTTAACATTTAAATATTGAAATAATTTTATTTCGCTACCTAAAGGATAGTTTTTTAACTCATAATAAGTATTTAAGGAAATCTTACATAAATATCCAATTCCACTTACATCTATTACACAGCTTCCATAAGAAAGCTCTACTAATTTTCCCTTAAGATAAGCATACATAAATGTACCTTTATAAACTTATTTACTCAATAATTCACATATATAATATTCTTATTGCACCTATATATTTCATATCTATAATATTTTAATTATAATTTTAATTTTATTCATAACTTTAGTTTACTGAAAGTTTATATTATATTTCTTTATAAGATGTGTTATTCCACAGGCTATAGCATCAGCTGCATCATCAGATTTAACAGAATTTTCAAGATTGAAAAATCTTTTTACCATTGATTGAACCTGTTTTTTATTTGCTTTACCATAAGAAGTTACTGCGAGTTTTATTTCTAAAGGTGTATAATTGTATACCGGGATTCCTCTTTTTTCACTAAGATATAATATAACTCCTCTAATCTCGGCGACATGCATTGCTGTAGTTATATTTCGGATAAAGAAAAGTTGTTCTATTGCAATTTCAGAAGGGTTATATTTATCGCAAATTGAAAGAAAAGAATCACCTATTTCGGTAATTCTTTTCTCGTAACTTTCAATTTCTGTAGTTATAGTTCCATAAACAACAAGTTGAACCGAATTATCGTTAAGATTAAGATCAATAATAGAAAATCCAAGTATAGCATATCCTGGATCTATACTCAAAATTCTCACCGATTAACCTGAAGCCTGTTCATATTTTTCAATTATTGCATCATCAATATCATAGTTTGCATAAACTTCAACAACATCATCGTTTTCATCAAGAATATCAAGAAGTTTAAGCATTCTTATTGCTTCATTTTCATCGAGTTTTACAGTATTATCTGGAATCATTGTAGCTTCAAGCGATAAAAACTCAATTTTTTTAGATTCAAGCATCTCTTTAATATTTTCTGTTTCATTTGGATCAATATATATCTCCCAGGTATCATCTTTTAGTGCATAATCATCAGCATTTATTTCTAAAGCAAGTCCTGCAATATCATTTTCATTGTATTTCGCTTTATCAAGAGTTAAAACTCCTTTATACTTGAACATCCATCCAACACAACCGTTTTCTCCAAGATTTCCACCATATTTAGACAAAGTAGCTCTGATAGCAGATGCGGTTCTATTTTTATTGTCTGTTAGTGTTTTAATCATGATTGCAACACCAGCAGGTCCATATCCTTCATAAAAAATCTCTTCATAAGCTTCACCCTGAATTTCACCAGTTCCTTTTTTAATTGCCTTATCTATGTTATCTTTAGGCATATTGGCAGCTCTTGCTTTGGAAACAACGGCTCGAAGTCTTGGATTAGCATTAATATCTCCCCCACCAATTCTTGCTGCTACCTCAATTTCTCGAATTAATTTTGTAAATAGTTTACCTCTTTTAGCATCATTAGCACCTTTTTTATGCTTAATTGTAGACCATTTATTATGACCAGACATTTTTCCTCCTGAATAAGTAGTATCAAATATTTATAAATTTACAAGAATGATTAAATTAAGAAGTTTTAATATCTTTTATATGTTCTTTTTATCTATCAATATCCATAGACCAAGTATTATAAAGATAATAGGCCAAAATTTTATTACATTAAAAGAAATAAAATAAAGAGATAAAGAGACAATAAGAATAATAAAAGCAGGGATAATAAGATCTTTTCGTTTACCAATAAATGATGATACAAAAAATGAAATACTAACTATCAGCATTAATGTAGGCCATAATTTATTAAAATTATTCCAATCTGTAAAAATATTATAAAAGAAAAAAAGAGAAGATAATGTTAATATCACTGCTGGAATATAAAGAATAAATTTATCTTTTGAAGAAAATGTAAATAATAATATACCTAAAATCAATAAACCTAAAGGCCAAAACTGAATTTTCCAGCTATACATATTTCCAAGTATTATAAGGGTTCCGGTGATAATTAATAAAACTCCAATAATTTTTTTCATAAAATTAATCCTTTAAATAATTAGTTAAAAGAAATTAATAATTAAAAGATTAATTATTTTTATCTTCTGATTTTGCTGTTCTTTTAAAATTTTTTGAATCTAAAATAATCCATAAACCTAAAATAATAAGAACAATTGGCCAAAATTTTAAAAAATTTAAAGATATAAAAAATAAACCAATTGTTATTATAAGCAAAATATTAGCTGGAGGAAAATAATTTGAATCCTTTCCAAAAATTGCGACTACATAAAAGGCAAGACTAACTGAAAAAACATACAAAGGCCATAAATGTTTTTGATAAATCCAGTTTGTGGCGATATTAAAGAAAAAAAATATTGATAAGAATATAAGTATAGTGCCAGGAATTAACAACCCAATATTTTCTCTACTTGCACCAAAAAGAAAGAATATCCCGGGGATTAATAATGCAAGGGGCCATAATTGAAGATTCCAGTTGAAGGTGTAATTTAATATTAAAAAAACACCTACAATTATAAGTAAAATACCGAAAATCCATCTATTCATACTCTATCTCCTTAATTAAATAATTTTATAATATTAGTAATTAAAAAAATATTTTGCTTTATATATATTTTATTTGCACTTTTCCCCTTCATCCCATTTAATGCCAGGATAATTATTTTGCATTATATATATTTAATTTATATATGGATATGAACGCAACATTGACCGGCAAAACACTTAATTTTGAATTAAATATATTTAATTTATACCCATTTCGTTTTTATTAAATATATATTTAAAAGGAAAAAATGCAAAATTTAAAATAGAATTAACAATATTAAATCATGAATATAGTGAAGATTTTTACCCAAAAATTTTAAGTAAAATAATAGTAATAAAAATATAATTAAATATTTTTACATTTTCTATTTTTCATCAATTATTGATCATCATTATAAATTATATTTTTTATTTTGCATTTTATTAACTATATAAATATTGCAAAAAATATATGGATAATTTTTGTAAAAACAGCGAAATACATAATATTAAAAGGATATTTTTGGAATGGACCAAGTAATTATTCAAAATTAACTAAAAATTATAAATTAAATCTTTTAGATACTTCATTTAATTTATTCGATTCTTCCTGCAAAATTTTTGCGAAATTTGTAATTCTATCCGCTACATTTAATATATTTTGAACTCCCTTATTTATATCATCTATCGAGCTTAAAATTTCTTTTGATCCATTTACCTGCTCTGCCATAGATTTGTTTATTTCATTTGTTATATCTTTTGTTTTAAGGATTTGATCAACTATCTGTTGAATAATATCTTTAGATTTTTTTACAAGCTCTATTACTTCTGCAACAGATTTAACATTTTCTTTAATTCTTTTAGAAATCTCTGTAGAAGTATTACCAGATTGTTCAGCAAGAGCTCTAATTTCAGATGCAATTACAGAGAAACCTTTACCTGCTTCTCCAGCTCTTGCAGCTTCAATTGAGGCATTTAAAGAAAGAAGATTTGTTTGATCTGTTAAATCATTTATTAAAGCCAGTGATTCCTTTATTTTATTTGAATGATCACCAACAACTTTGACCTTCAGTACTATTTCATTTAAAAAAGTTTCTCCTTCTTCAACAAATTTTGATGCTTCATTTATAATTAAATTTGATTTTTCAATGCTTTCAGAAAGTTGATTAATACCATTTAAAGATTCCTCTAAAATCGCCGATATTTCTTCAACAGATACCGCTTCACTATTTGTAAATTCAGATAGTATGTTGGTAATTTTAATATTTTCTACACTTATTTCATTAAGCTTATCTGAAAATTTTATAATTTCTGAAATAACATCAGAAATATTTTCCACCAAATAATTGTAGCTATTTATTAAATTTAATAGCTCAGAAGAATTTATTTTTTTTAACTCAAACTTAGATAAGACACCTTTTTCTGAAACATTTTGCATATGTTTTGCTAATTTGTTTAATGGATTTAGTAGTTTTGAAAAAAGGATTATAGAAATAACTGAAAATATTACTAAAACAATAATGGAAAATATTACAAATACAATTAAAGCTTTTTCAAATATTCTGGACAAATAAGAAAGATCAAGAAGTGCAACTATTTTTATATTCAATATCTCGGGTTTTACAATCTTTATTACAAATTTACCGGGTTTAACACGGTCGAAACCTTTTTCATCATAATAATGCTTATTAAGCTTTATAATATTTTTATTTTGAAATTTGTCAAAGGATGGAATATCTGATTTAGATAAGAAAATTTTATAGGTCGCAAATAATATAGAATTATTATTATCAAAAATCACAAGATCTGAAGATTCTTCAGGTATTTCTCTTTTTAATGTGTTGGTAAAAAAATCCATTTCAATATCGAAGGCTATAGCACCTGATAAATTTTTAAAATTGTCATATATTGGAAGAGCAATGGTAATAGTTAGATTTCCAGTATTTGAATCAACATAAAAGTCACTAATAATTAAACTCTCCTGCTCTATTAATTTTTTATACCATTCTTTTTCATTTTTATCATATTCTTGAATATAAACATTTTGCGAAGAAGTGTATAAAATAATATTGTTATCATAAAGAATATATGCCGAAGCAATATCTTCATATTTACCAGAATATGAATATAAAAATCTCAAAATTTCAGATTTATTGTTAGAATTCAATATATCTGATTTACTTGCAACATCAAGCATTTTAGAATAATCAAGAATTTTATTTTCTGCAAGTTTTATTGCAAAATTAATAGTATCAATAAGATTATCCTGAACATTTGAAACAAAAAAAGTACGACCAAAATTATAAAATAATAAATTAAAAAGAATTGGTATCGATACTATAAAAACAAAAGATAAAATAAAAATTTTTGTCTTAATCGAATTGTTTATTTTCATATTGAACCCTGTTTTTTATTTAACATACAAGGTTTTAATAATTTTAATTAATTTTCATTTAATTAATCTTAGTAAAACAATAATTTTATAAATATCTTTTCACAATTTTATTGGTTTATTAAGGTATCGAATAAAAATCTCCTTTAATTTAAATATTTTTATTTCTTCAAAAACTTCAAAAGAATATGCTATTATTTTATATAAGCTACTTTATATGAATTATTTAATATAAATTTTATTATTCAAATTTTTATTTAAAAAATATCTTTATTTAAATTCCCAGCCTATTTTTACTATCAATTTGAGCTAATAAAATTTGCTTTTTTAAAATAAAATAAAGAATTATTAGTAGCGGAATAATAGCAAATCCATAGAAAATTTTAATAAAAAGGATATAATCATATAATCCATGAAAAAATGAAGATAAAAATAATGATAAAAGTAAGAACAACTTCCTTTTTGTTATATTATTAGCAAATTTTGCCTTACCAATAAAAAAACCCATTATTGCTGAAAAAAAGGAATGTGCAGGTACAGATAAAAATGCACGGAAAATACCAACAGTAAACCCTCCACTTAAAACATATAAGATGTTTTCTAAAGTTGCAAAACCAAGTGAAACAGAAACAGTATATACTATTCCATCCATTACTTCATTAAAGTAGAGAGTTCTGTATGGTCCAAGCATTACCATAATATATTTTGAAAATTCCTCGACAAAACCTACAATAATAAATGCCTTTATCATTTCGGCTAATAAACCTGAAAAAGAATTTAATAATAAATTTTCAAATATAATTTCAAAAATTACTGCAATTAAAGCAGCCAAAAATCCTAAAAAAAAGGAAGCAATAACTTTTTTAACTGGTTCAGGTTCATATTTATCCTGTAAATAAAAATAAATAACTAAAAAAATACCGGGAGCTATAGCTAAAGCAATAAGTCCAAAACCCATAACATTTTATCCTTTTAAATTATTATCTTTTTTAATTAATAAATATAATTAATTTCGAAAATTACAAAATCAAAAAATTATAGGATATTAAAATTATTTAAATAATTATAATTAAAGAGATCCCCTCAAATATTATTCAAATTGTTTTAATAAATTCAATTTGCATCTAACTATAATAGTTATAATAGCATAAGAAAAATATTTTTTATATTTATGCTTTTAGTATGTTTTGATTTTTAAATATGTCAAACTTGCTCAAATGATTTATCATCAATTTTTAATAAATAGATAGCAGGTTCTTCATAAGGATGAACTTTTCTTAATTCTTTAATAACATCATCTACTAAATTATCTTGAACAATTGTTTCAAATCTGATTTCACTAACAAATTCATCACTTCCAATTTTACCAATATAAGGATTTGCATTTTCGCAGGGTCTAAACCTCCCGATACCTTTGCAAATAAAACCAGCTCTATCATATTTTGAAAATTTCCCGGCACCAGCATTAAAAAGAGAATCTATTACTTTTTCACTATCTTTTTCTGGAATAAAAGTAATTAAAAGGTACATAAAACCTCCCTTTTAATATTATTAATTCATTTATAAAAAAAATATTGATTTTTTTAATGATAAAACTTTTCACATGATGTAAAAATCAGATATATTTTTTTAAAATGTAAAATAATAATTATTTTTTTGGTTAGTTATAAACTTTTTATAAATTCAATTAACTTTTCCTTAAAAAGGTTTGGATTTTCTACCATAATTGAATGGCCTATATCATCAAACTGGATGACAGATGAATTTTTAAATTCTTTTTTCGTCTCTATAGCCATTTCTTCTGTTATAATAGTATCTTTTTTCCCCCACATTATCAAAACTGGTTTTATAAAATTACTCAATTTACCTATATAATTAAACTTTTCAAGAGATCTTGGATGAGCGGTATATGCGAAAGGTGCCATAAGCATAGCATCATCTGTTAATTCATTGAGAAATAAATAATCATTAAGAGAAGGAGCAATGGCAGATAAAGCTTTATACATAAGATCTCTACTTGTTTTGTACATCTCAATAACTGGGTAATGTTCTTCAGGAGTTTTAAGACCTGCTGGCGAAGCGCTATCTACCAATATAATTGCTTTTGGAATCTGGGGGTATTTATGAACAAAAGAAATTACAACAGCCCCTCCCAAACTATGCCCAACCAAAATAGGTAATTTGATTGAAAGTTTATCAATTATTTTTTTTAATATACTGGCATAATCATCAATTTCAGCAGTTTGCATATGAGATGATCTTCCAAAATTTGGTAAATCAATTGCTATAGTTCTATATCCAGGGATATCCATAACTTTCTTCCACCATTTTGATGAGCCGGTATTTCCATGAATATATAAAATTACATCCCCCTCTCCTTTTTCTATATAATATATTTTAAGGTCTTCAACTTCTAAAAATTTGCCATCCATAATTTTTCTCCTATTAATATATTTTAAAATCGCAATATATGGTCTTTGTAAATACTTATGATAGATCATAATTAAACCCCATGCGATACCTCTGGGGAAAAATAAAGTAAAAATAATTAAAAGTAGACCAATTATTACAGATAACCATGGACCAAATCCTCTACTAAAGAAAAATCTCAATCCTATTATTATAATTGAACCAGCTAAGGTTCCATCAACCGAGGCAAGTCCACCAATCATTATTATTGCAAGTAAATCAAGAGAACGAGATAGACCAAAATCAGAAGCCCTTATATAGCCGATACAATGAGCATATAATGCCCCTGCAATACCACTAAAAAATGCACTGATCATAAATGCAGAAAGCTTGGAATAAGAAGAATTTGTGCCAAATGATATGGCAACAATTTCTTGATCTCTTACCATTTTCCATCTAATTCCAGATGGACTTTCCACAATATTTTTAATTACAATAAGGGAAATACAAAAGATTATTAAAATTATTAAATAAGAATAAAATTCGATATTTGAAATTTTAGGAATGCTTCTTATCCCATCATGAGCACCTAAATAAGGCACAACAGAAATTATCTGTTCTACTACTACTCCAAAAGCCATTGTAGCTATAGCAAGGTAAAACCCTTTCATCCTCAAAGCTGGAACTCCAATGATAAGACCAAAAATTGATACAATAAAACCAGAAATTATTATTGTCAAATAAATAGGAAGACCAAACTTCATAGATAGTATTGCACTTGTATATGCACCTATTGACATAAAGGCAGCATTACCAATTGATACCTGCCCTGCAAATCCAGTTAATATATTTAAACCGAGAGCAGCAATAGAAAAAATTAATATTTGAGATAGAATAATCAATATAAAAGTTTGATTTATAAAAATCAGTCCTAAAAGCAAACCAATTATCAAATAAATTAAAATATTTTTTATTGAAGACATACTAAACCTTTCCTTTAAATTTTGCTCCAAAAAGACCAGTAGGTTTTATTATCAAGGTTATAATGATAATTAAAAGTATTATAGAAAGCTGTAAGTCGACAGAATTAATTGTAGTAATTCCAATTTTAGCAAAAAGCTGATCCAGTCCTAAAATTACAAGTTTTTCAAGAACACCAAGAATAATTCCACCTGTAAAAGATCCCACAAAACTTGAAAATCCACCAAAAACAGCGGCTGTAAAACCATAAAGTTGATAATTAATAAGCATTACTGGATTAACTGTTGTTTTGGGACTTACCAGAAAACCAGTTAAAACTGCTGTTGAAATTCCCAAAGCCCAGGCTAAACTATCCGTAAAATTTATGTTTATTCCAATAACTTTAGCACCAACTTCATCTTCAGACCTTGCTATAAGGGCAAGTCCTGGTTTTGTAAATTTTGAAAATAAAATAATCAATATTGAAAATAATGTAGCTACTAAAAATACTGCAAAATCATTGCCAGGTATTATCAAAGGTATATTATTTGGGTTTATATAATCAGGTAGAAACACTAGTTTAGGAGGTATCGAAAATATATCTTTAAAAAGAAGTGGTTGAGTACCCCATATTATTAAAGCAATACCTTCAAAAACGAGAAGAACACCAAGTGTAATTATTAACATTGAACCATGTGTAAGTCCTTTTACCTTTTTCATCAATATCTTATCCATAAAAATTCCAAGAAGAGATGCGAAAAATAGTCCACCAAGTATTGCAAGAAAAAGATTATTGGTTAAAACAAGTATAGTCCAGCCTACAAAAACACCAATCATACCAGAATTACCCTGAGCAAAGTTCATAACTCCTGTAGTTCTATAAATAAGAGATAGTCCAAGTCCCATTATTCCATAAAGTGAACCAGAAAATAATCCAAATATAATGGATTGTAATATTTTAATAAGCATTTTTTGCTCCTAGATACCTAAATATGCCTTTCTTATAGCATCATCTTTTAAAAGTTTTTTAGATTCTCCCTCGATTACAAATCTACCATTTTCTATTATATATGCCCTATCCGCAAAAGATAATGCCTGATATGCGTTTTGTTCAATCAATAGAATTGAAATACCTAATTTTTTAAATTCGGATAGTACCTGATAAACTTGTTCTATAATTATTGGAGCAAGACCCAGTGATGGTTCATCAAGCATTAAAAGTTTGGGATCGGCCATTAAAGCTCTTCCTATTGCAAGCATCTGTTGCTCACCACCTGAAAGATAACCTGAAATCTGTTTTTTTCTTTCAAAAAGTTTTGGAAAAAGATCATAGACAAGTTTCATCTGTTTTTTCTTATTCCCTCTTGAAAAGCTACCTAATTTCAAATTTTCTTCCACAGTCAAAGAAGAAAATATTCTTCTTCCTTCGGGACAAAGTATAATTCCGCTCTTTACTCTTTCATGATAAGGCATTTTTGAAATATCTTTATCCAGATAAAAGATCATTCCTTTTGCATCAACTATCCCTAAGATGCCATGTAAAAGAGAGCTTTTACCTGCTCCATTAACACCAATAACAGTTACAACTTCTTTTTCTTGTAAGCTTAATGAAACCGACTTTACGGCATCAATTTTCCCATAAAAAACAGAGAATTTATTTAATTCTAAAATCATATGAACTTCCTAAATATACTTTAATTACATCCTTATTTTGAGATATATCCTGTGGTTTTCCATTAGCTATAAATTTACCAAAATCCATAACAGTAACAATATCTGAGATTCTCATAACCAGGTTCATATCATGTTCAACCAATAAAATTGTTATCCCCATAGATTTTAATTTTAATAGTATTTCATCAACTTCATTTTTTTCATCTGTATTTAAACCTGCAGCTGGCTCATCTAAAAGTAAAAGAACAGGTTTACAGGCTATTGCCCTGGCAAGTTCAACTTTTTTCAAAATACCATATGGAAGAGATCCTATATAAGAATTCATTCTATTTTGAATATTAAAAATTTTGGCAGATTCGAAAGCGATCTCTTCTGCTTCTTTTAAGAACTTAGTGTAAGATTTAAATACAGATGAAAAAATATTTCCTTTATATTTATAAACCAATGCTGCTATAATATTTTCTTTTATAGTCTGATATGGAGAAAGTTTTAAATTTTGAAAAGTTCGAACTATTCCATGATTAATAATTTGATATGGTTTCTTATTTACTATATCTATATTATTAAATTCAATTTTTCCTTTATCAATATTTACAATTCTTGTTATAGCATTGAATAAAGTTGTTTTTCCTGCTCCATTTGGTCCAATAAGGGCATGAATATTCCCTTTTTCAACATTCAGGTTCATATTATTAACAGCAACAAGACCTCCAAACTTAACTGTTATTTCACTACAATTTAGCATATTATCACTCCCAAAAAATAAAAAGCCACTGAAATCTTCTTTATTGCTTTTAATTTATTTTGATTTCAGTGGCTTAAATTAATTAAACTTAATCCATGGTAATCCAATCGAAGGCTTTTTCGAGGGTCCCATCTTCTTTAAATCTTAAAATATACATTGTCTGAACACCTAATCTGGCTTTATTCCCCTTAATATTTATAGGGCCATAACTTATCATTGGACTAATTTTACCTATCCATTTATCCATCGATTCTAAAGCAGATACCAGTTTTTCCCTCGTTAAATTTTTCCCGGCTCTTTTAACAGCCTCAGTAAAAATTTCTGCTGCAATCATGCCAGCAACTGCATAAGCATTAGGAATTTCCCCGGCAAACATCGCTTGATAAACTTTGATAAAATGAGCATTTGGGTCTGTAAAATCGACATTTACCCAGGCTAAAGCTTCAACTCCAGCTGCTATATTTGCTCCAGCTATTGCAGCAAAAGTAGGATCAGCATTTGAGTAAGTTAAAAGATAATTTTGCTTTGTTAGTCCGTATTGCTTTGCCTGTTTAACAAAATTAGATGATTGAGGAACAAATAACATTACTATTATAGAATCGACATTTGATTCAGTGAGCTTTACAATATTTGTTGAAAAATCTGTTGCTGTTGGTTCAATTGGTATTTCAGCAGATAGGGTCATCCCTCTTTTTTCAAGAGTTTTTTTAACGGAAGCAAGTTCTTCTTTTCCATCATCCGTATTTCTATAGACTAAAGCAATTCTTTTTGCTTTTTTCTGTTCGACTAAATACTTTGCAGCAATTGCCCCTTCCGTAGTATAATTTGGCTGAACACCAAATATATATCTTTTAGGTGGTATAGTTAAGATACCAGCTCCAGCAGCTTGATATACATAAGGAACTTTTTGAGATTCAACATAATCCATTATTGCAAGATTACCTGGAGCACCAAGTCCACATACAAGAGCAAATACCTTATCTGATTCAACAAGTCTTTTTACTTCAACAACAGTATTTGAAGGATTAAATCCATCATCAGCGACAATGAGATTAATCTTTCTACCATTAATTCCGCCATTAGCATTTACCCAGCTAAAATAAGCATCAAGTCCTTTTTTAACAGGTACACCAATTGCAGCAACCGGACCTGAAAGAGCCTGAAAAGAACCAATTTTGATTTCATTTGCAGTAACACCGTTTGTATCATTTGGATTTGTTTGCGAAAAAACAATTGTAACAGCCAAAATAATCAGGATCGCAAGATAGACTTTTTTCATATATCCTCCTTATCCATCTTTGCTTTTTAATATATTAAAATCTATATTTATAAAAATTTATATTATTAAATTTTTTTCTATAATTTATAAAAATCATATATCACCACATTTTATCTTGTTATATTAATAAATAATATTCTATTTTGAATATAATTTTAATAAAATAATCTGCAATAAATTATCAATTAATCTATAAATAATTTTTAGTTTATAATTAATAATTGTTCTGATTAAATTTTTTTAATCTACATTCCCCCACTTTATAACTGTCGAAGCCCATACAAAGCCAAGTCCAGCTCCGACACAAACTATGTTGTCTTTTTGTTTTATCTTTCCAG
>JBKBTB010000207.1:0-3303 GCA_046291015.1 Exilispira sp.
ATTTTAGTAGAATTTTCAGATCAATTGTTTTATGTTGATAATACAACATATAATCATCTTGAAAAAGATTTAAAATGGAAAATTAAAGATAATATTAAGGTTATAGATTGATATTTTCAATAATTAATATTTATTTCCTGCTGATTTCAAGGAATGATAGCTATAGAACATGGTTCATTTAATTTATTTAATTTGATATTATCATTATGAGGATCGAGAACTTCTTTATTGAAATCCACTATAAATCTATATCCATAAACTCCACTCTGTAATTTTAAGGATATTGTCCATAGATTTCCTTCTCTAGTTAGACGAAATTGATAGGGATTCCAGTTATTAAAATCCCCATAGATATAAATTGTCTTTGCATCCTTATTTTCAATCCAGAAAAGGCATTCTCTTGTTTTATTATTTATAACTGGTGATCTTTCATAAATTGTTAATTTTTTTTCTATATTTAAAAGAGAAAGGGATTGATCATAATAATCTCTTGCAATTTGAGGATTCATAGGATCTAAAATCCAGAAATTATCAACCTTATATTTATACAAATACTGCCCTTCACTTAAAGACTCTTTATGAAAATAATACCAGACTCCAAAATATGACTGTGTCATTGAAATCAATCTTTCCCAGTTTAAAAATGAACCAGATATATAGACAATTTTTGCAGTTCCCTTATAAGTAAATAATATTCCATTCTTATAAATCTTAGGAGCACTGCTTTCTCTTAAATGAATTAATTGAGTTTCATCCAGATTTATCAATGTTGTATCTATATCAAATGAAATAAGAGTTAAAGTTAATGACATAAGAAACAATAAAATTATAAAACTTTTTTTCATGGAAAAATCCCTAATTTAATGCTTCAATGAATTTATCGGATGATTAAATTATTTTTTAATTAAAAATACATAATCCCCTATATTAGGACCTTTACCAAAAACCTTTATTATTTTAGCATTGACAAGTGTAGTTGAATAAGATGTAACTTCTACAATTGCAGTCATTGTATAAGTCCCATTTTCATTTTTATGCTTAACTATCAATTGATATCCAATTTCAATTTTAGTCGAAAGATTTGGATCTTTTATTATCTGTATTATTTCTGGAAATATCTTAAAAACATTACCAATTTTAATTTCGTTTGAATCAGTTTGAACTTCCACTAAACTTTCTACATAAGTTCCAGCTTTTTGTTTTACATTTGCATATATCTTCTCCATTAATTCCGAACTTAAAGTAGAATAAGAAGTACTTCCATATTTACTAAATAATTCTAATATTACTTTAACAGCATTATCATAATCGTTAGCATTATAATAATTTTTAGCTTTCTGAAAAAGAGCTGCAGCAGCATTTTCCTGATTTTTAATTTTTAAGCCTTCTTCCGCTTTAACTTTATATTCAACAACAGATAATGCATTTTTTGAGTTTGAATATAAAGATAAAAAATCATTTGCTAATTGTATGACCTGATTATAATTTTTATTTTGATAAGCACTTAAAATAGAATTATAAAGAGGAGTTGCAGCAGCCTCAAGAGTTTGTGTTGTCTCAAGATTTTGCTTTTCATATACAAGTTTAAGAAAATCTTCAAAATATATTCTTTCATTATCAACTATTACATCATACCTTGTAAAAGCAGTATAATAAGATTCATAAGATGATATTAAATTCCCCTTTTTATGATCATTAAAAGCTTTTTCAAGTAGTTTTGATTTTTCAACCTTCCTGGTAAGTTCATCTTCAGAATTTTTCAGGTCCTCTAAAATTATATCAATGACAAATTTATCAAAAAGTTTTTCATCTTCAGCAAGAATAGATGCTGAAGGATTATTAAATATAAAATAATAAAATTCATTTAATGCTGTTTTAAGTTTTTCTTTATCATTATTTCTATAAGAGATAAGTATTTTTTTATAATAAGATAAAATTGATTCTCTAAGCTTTAATTGTAGTGCTGAACTCTGTTTTAATTGTTCGTTTTCTAAAGCAATTTTTTTCTGAGCTTCCTCCGATAAAGCAAGTTTTTCTTCGGCAGTTTTGATTGCTTTATTGGCTTCTTCAATCTGTTTTTCCTTTTCAGATAAAGCTTGTTTATAGCTATTTTCTTTTGACTTCAATTCATTTTCTTTTGCTTCAAGCTGTTGCATATAAACTTTTCTCTGTGAATCAAACTTATTCCTTTCATCCTGAATTCTTCTATCCTTTTCAGCCATTAATTCTTTAATTCTTTTATCATATTCAGCCCTGCTTATAAGTCCTCTATTTAATTTATTCTTCTCTTCCTCCATCTTTTTAAGATATTCATCTTCTATCTCTTTAGTTTTAGCATTTAAAGCCAGTATTTGATTTTTTTCAAATTGTTCCTTCTGCTTTTGTATGGATTCAAGTTGCATCGAAATTTCTTTCAATTGTTCATTTAATTGATTTCTCTCCTGTTCCTGTTTTTTCTGAAGTTCTTTTATTATAAGTGATTCCATGCCCCCAATATTCTTAATCTCTTCTGCCATCTTATTTTCTTGCTGTCCAGAAAAAAAACTTAATACTATGAATACAACAATAGCAAGTACTATAAGAATAGAATATAAAAGTATAAGTTGAGGAGTAAAAGATTTACTTTCTTTCATGTAAGTCTTTTGAATTTCATGAAAGTTTGAAATTCTTAGTCTATCAATTTCTTTTTCAATCTGATTAAATATCTCTTTCTTTTTTTCCTCATCTATGTTAGTTTCAGCTGTTTTATAATCTTTTTCTTCTTGCATTTTTTCTCCAGCCTTATTTTCTATTTCTTCATTTTCATATGTAAAACTTTTATCAATGAAATAATTTTTTAAAATCCATTTTATTGATAAAATTGTAATTTCTTTTTTATTAAATTCAATTTTTTTTATAATAAAATTATTTCCAGAATCTTCGATGGTATTGTCAAGTTTGATTTTATACAATTCATAAGGAATTAAAATATTTTTCCCTTCATAATTTATTAAATTATAATCTTTTATTTTATTGGTTTTTTCAAAATTTAAATTTAAATTACTTTTCAATATTGTTTTAATTGAAATTAAATTCTGAATTTTAAAAAATTCTTTTTTTTCTATTTGCAAAATTTTTACTTTTTCCTCTACTAAAAATCCAAATATTGTATTATCAACTTTAAATACCAGTATTAATAAATTATTTTTCATTAATAGTACCTTTCTTTATACTTGATTTTTTAATTTTATATTTATTATTTATTTAAATTAAATATGATTAAATTGTTAAAAAGAATTTTAGAGAAGATCTTTATTATAGACT
>JBKBTB010000208.1:0-3300 GCA_046291015.1 Exilispira sp.
ATTTTTATGCAATCTTCAGCTGGAGGAGATGTTATTGATATATTACAAAAAGCCGAAAACATATTAGATCTTGTAATAAAAATAATACCATATGAAAACAAAAAAAAGATCAATATCTTTTTATGGCAGGAATGGGAAGCAGGTCCTATCATTATAGGAGAAAGTATACCCTATGAAAATTATATTTACCTTTTAGCTCACTTAAATTATAAAGATTCTATAGCGCGAACAATCGCCAAAATTGTTGCATATAACAGACATTTCCCTAATAATCCTATTATTTCTCCTTTGATTTTCGAAGGGTTTGGTTATTATATTGAAAAATACAATAATGATATTTATAAAGAAGCAAAAGATATAATTAAAAGTCAAAATATCTCTTTTTTTTCCATTAAAAAATTGTGGTTGGACTGGAATATATATCCAGCTCAAATAAAACCAGCCATTTCGGCAGCCTTTATCAAATATTTAATTGAAATTGGTGGAACTGAAAAATTTAATGAGCTTTTAAGGGATATGCAATATAGTAATGCTGAAAAGATTTATGGTGCTTCTTTAACAAATATTATACTTGATTTTGAAAAAAAGATTTTGCAATAGAATTTGCACATACATAAGCCGTTGTCCAGCAAGATTGAAGATTATAACCACCGGTTATTCCATCAATATTTAAAATTTCTCCAATAAAGTAAAGGTTAGTAATTTTTTTCGATTTACATTCTTTATCAATATCTTTTAAGTCAATCCCCTGTGCACTTACAAATTCTTCTTTGCTTATTGATTTTCCATCTATTCTAAATATAAGATCTTTTAATTCTTTTGTTATTTTTTTTATTTGAGAACCGGTAATTTGATTGCTAATTTTATTTGATGAAATGTTTAATCTATTAATAATAAATCTCCAGAAACTTGAAGGTATATTTATTTCGTAACAGATATTTTTAATAAGTTTTGCTCCTTTATGAAATATTATACTTAATTCTTTCTCTAATATTTCCATATTCTTATCTGGAAAAAGATCCAGATGTAAAAAAGCTTTATAATTATTTTGAAAAAGCTCAATTGCATTATAAGAGCTTAATTTCAGGATTAGTGGACCACTTAATCCTTCGTGAGTAAATAGTAAATCCCCGTATAATAGTTTCATTTTTTTTTGATTTAATTTAATTTTATTACATTCATTTTTATCTATTTTATTATAAAAATTTTCAATATCATTTTCATTTAAATTACCATTTTTTAAATCTTCACTTTGACTAAATTTATTTTCAAAATTGCTGCTATATTCAATAAAACCCTGAATATTTTTAAGACTAACTCCAGCAAGATTTGAATTTTCGAGTTCTTTTATGCGAAAACCATAAAGGGAAGGTATAAAATTTAATACATCGATCCCCTTACTTTTTATTAATCTTAAAATTTCTCTATTTGAGCCCGGAGCTATAACAAGATAATTGGAATAATAAATTTTGTTTTCATCTTCCTTTCTGGTAATTATTTTAAAATTCTTTTTATCATTTTTAGTAAGTACAAAATCGGTAAAAACTTCATTTATTATATCAATCTTATAATTTGATAATTTTTTTAAAAAAGCAGATTCAAGCTCGTTAGAATTATTGCTTTTCAAAAATATTTTACCTTCTTCTTCAATTTTAGTTTCAATTTTATTAATTTTAAGCCAATTACAAAAAGATTTAAAATCATATTGATAAAAGAGATGACTTATAAATCTTGAGCCTCTTGGATAAAACTTTAAACAATCCTTTGAATTTGCCTTTATATTGGATAGATTGCATCTTCCACCTCCACTTAACAAAAGTTTTTTAAGAGGTCTGTCTTTTTCAATAATCGCTATAGAAGTATTTTGGTTTTTTTCTTTTAGAGAAATGGCGCAGAATACTCCAGCAGGACCTGCTCCAATTATTATTACATCATAATATCTTGCCATTAATTTTATACTTTCCTATTTTTATATATTTTTTATCTTGACAAAATATATGAGTAATCGGTTTCAATTATTTTTTGCAATGATTTATTTAATTCGTTATTTATAAATTTATTAAAAAATGTTTTGTAAAGCAAATTGTTTGCAATTATTATATTTTTTATAGTATTTTTGTCAAGGATTTTATTTTTAATATAACTTAAAAGATTAGCATCA
Organism: Exilispira sp.; assembly: GCA_046291015.1. Lineage (GTDB taxonomy): Bacteria > Spirochaetota > JAAYUW01 > JAAYUW01 > JAAYUW01 > Exilispira. The sequence continues at coordinate 2,162 of JBKBTB010000208.1, forward strand.
TAAAGATAATAATTAGTCGAATCTTTTAGCATATAGTTATCGAACAGAAAATTCAAATCATTTAAGTTTTCTTTTACAAAATATTTTGCAGGTATAAGAGAGGTAAAATAAGTTTCATCCTTATTCTTAACAAAATAATTATTGACCTGAAAAAAAGGTATAAGTTCGAGTTTTGAAATATTTTTATCTATATCATAGTAAACTTTTATTAAAGGAATAGCTTTTGTGTAAAAATAATTTTCATGATAATCTGTTGATTCTTTATTTTCAATATTGTATGCCTGCCCTGAAATAAGATTCCCTGATGAATACAATATTAATTTACCATTATATATTTCAAAAGGTTGAACCACATGTGGATGGGTTCCCCAAACTATGTCTGCTCCATTATCTATTAAATATTTTGCCGCTTTTATTTGAAAAATATTCGGCTTAAGTTGATACTCATCGCCCCAATGAACACCAATTATTAAAATATCCGATTCTTTATCAAGTTTTTTCAGTAAAGATAAAAGTTCTTTATTTGAAAAAATATTCTCTATATAAATTGGTTTGATTTTAATTTTATTATCTACTGGATAATTTGATAAAGTTGTGAATGATAAAAATGATATTTTAAAATCATTAATTTCAAATAATAAATATGAAAATTTACCATTTTCTATATAACCAGTAGCTCTTTCTCTATCAATTAAAGATAGAGTTTTTATAAATCCATCTTCCCCATAATCCAGGCTATGATTATTTGCAACAGTGTAATGTGTAAAACCAGACTTTATAATGGAACTCAAAAAAATATGGTGAACAGAAAAATGATAGGGTTTTACTGGCTTTGGATTTTCTGATATGGTTGTTTCCAGATTAAAAAAAGCAGCATCAGATTTTAAGTGTTTATTAACAAAATAAAAGGCGTTTAAAATCCCTTTTTCACCTTTAGAATCCAATATAGAACGAATCATATAGTGAGGGATAGCATCACCGGTAAAGGCAAGGGTTAAAATATATTTACAATCCTCTAAGCCCGAAAAAATGAAAAAAATCAAAAGAATGATTATAAAAAAAAGCAAGATCTTAAAAGATAAATTTATCGAACTGTTTTTGCCGCTGCGCATATTATTGTAATTGCATTGAGTAATCTA
>JBKBTB010000209.1:0-3296 GCA_046291015.1 Exilispira sp.
AATAGCAAAATATAACAAAAAAACCGCCCAATAGTCCCATTTCACAAACAATACCTGGAAATGCAAAATCAGAATAAGACAAAGGAAGGTATTCTCCATTACTCATTGCCCATCCTAAACCTTTACCATAAAGTTTTCCAAGACCGATAAATCTTAATGCTTGATAATTTTGAAAAGATATGCTTGTTGAATGGGTTTGTGGAGTTAAAAATGCAAGTATTCTATTTATTCTATATGGCTCTGAAAAGATCAGAATTATAAATATACAAACTGTAAGAATTAAAAAATATACTATAGTTAAAATAGGCACACCAGTTATAACAAATGTAATTATAAGAAATATCCCTATTAAAAAAGAAGTGGAAAGATCTTTTTGAATAAATATCATTAATAATATTATTGTTGCAACAATAAGAGGAAAAAGTAAATCATTTTTAAATGAATATCTTGAATCCTTTTTTTTTGAAAACCAATAAGAAAAAAATAAAACAAGATAAAGTTTACTAAATTCAGATGGTTGGATAGAAAAATACTTAAATGTAATCCATCTATATGATCCATTTATCTCTGTAAATTTTTTAAATATAATTGGAATTAGTAATAAAATAAACATTAAAATTGATATAGGAATTATTAACTTCTTAATAAGATATTCTATATTGAGAAAAAAAAAGATCATTCCTAAAAATATTGAAACAAATATTATAAATAAATGTTTTATAAATATTAATTTTTTTAAAGGGTAATCTTTATATGGTATCTGAGTTTGTGAAAAAATGTTTATTGTTCCAATTATTAAAAGAGAAATAAATGCAAGTAATATATATATATCTATTTTATTTTTCATCTTTTTAAAATCTATTGATTATACTTTTAACTACTTCTTTGTCTGAAAAATGATATTTTACTCCTTTTATTTCCTGATAATCTTCGTGACCTTTTCCAGCTATGAGCAATGCAGTGGGTTTTTCTGCCTTTTTTAATAAATCAATTCCTTTTTCTATAGCATTTTGTCTATCTATACAAACAATATAATTTTGATTAATTACTCCTTTTAATATATCTTTTATAATATCTTCAGGCTCTTCACCTCTCGGATTATCAGATGTAATTATTGTAAATGTGGAAAATTGCGAAGCAGATTTACCCATAAGTGGTCTTTTTGATTTATCTCTATCTCCTCCGCAACCCATAACAGTTATGACATTTTTATATCCAGCTTCTTTTAAGCTTAAAATAGCATTTTTAAGAGAATCTGCGGTATGAGCATAATCAATAAAAATATCACTGCCCATAAACTCTATTCTTTCCATCCTTCCTGGTATTGTTATATTGGAAAAGATTTCCCTCGATTCTTCCAATAAATTATAAAAAATAGATGGATTGCTATTATAATTTATAATGCTTAAAACTAAAATATAAGCTAGGCTATGAGCTATATTATATGCATTAACCCTACCTATCAAATTTGTTTTAATTGAAATTATCTTTTTGTTTTCTGTTATATTAGATATTTTTAATAATTTATTTGATAACTCAATTTCTACAACAAGTAACCTATTTTCATAGCCCAGTTTTGATATTTTAAAATCTGCATTTTGATTGAATCCATAATTATATGCCATGATATTTTTATATTTTTTCAATTCATTTTCAATTAAATAGTAATTTAAATCATCAAGGTTATAAAACAACAATCTGTTTTTTTTTTCGGAATTACTTAATTGGTTTATGTAGGAAAGCTTTGAATTATAATAATTTTCTAATGTTGTATGAAAATCAAGATGATCACTTGTCATATTTGTAAAGGAAAGAGAATCTAACGATAAACTTTCAAGTCTTTTCTGAGAGCTTGCAATTGATGTTGCTTCTATAAAAATATTGCTCACTTTAATTTTAGATAATTGTGTTAATATATAAAAAATATCGTAAATTTCTGGTGTTGTAGGTGTTGTTTGCTGAAAATTATATTTCTCACCATTAATATTAACACCAAGAGTACCAATAGATGCAGAAAGACCGAAAAGCTTTGAAAATAGAAGATGTAAAATATTTACCATTGAAGTTTTGCCATCTGTTCCGGTAAAAGCAAAAATATTCATTTTTTCATCTATAAGATCGAATTTAAATTTATATATATATGCCATAAATGATCTTGTATTTTGTGACTTTATGATTACAAGATTATTATTAAAAGAAAAAGAATACAAATCTTCATTTTCCTCCAGAAAATCATTATTTTCTATAACAATAACTTTAAAAAATGGTGAAATAGTTTTTATCTCCTTATGACTATCATATTTTTCACCCTTTATTGCAATAAAAATATCAGTTAAATAATAATTATTATCAAGATAAAAATTATTATCTTCTTTTTTAATTTTCCTTGTGTCTATACAAATATCTTTGATAATTATTTTATCTTTTAAGTTTTTACTATCAATAATTTCGAAATCTATATTTTTTTTTGATAAATAATTTAAAAATTCATTAAATAATAATTTATCCATAAGCTTTTTTACTTTTATAAATAATATTTATTCAATAAAAAAATCCAATGTAACAATATGTCTTTTATTTATTTTTATCATCTTTTATATCTTTATTTTCTTTTGAATCTTCTGAAGATTGAGCCTTTTGAAGGATTATAATATCATTTTCGTTTAATGGTCTTGTTTCTGAAGTATCCAATATCTTTGATAAATTAAATATAGATAATTTCGATTTCAGAAAAACTTTTAAGTTATGATTTATTTTTCTTTGATTTTCTATTTCATTGTCAATCTTTTTTTCTTTCTGAAGAATACTTAAATAGAAAATCGAAACAAGAAAAATTATAAAAATAATTAACAACATTAAAAAGAAATTTGTCTTCATAAATACCTTAAATTTTTTCAAATACTCTAAGTTTAGCAGATCTTGCACTCGGGTTTATTTTTACTTCTTCATACCCAGCAGTTAAAGGTTTTTTAGTCAGTATTTTTATATATTGTATATTATTCTTTATAAAATTTTTAACTATTCTATCTTCTCCACTATGATAAGAAACTACTGCTATTCTTCCACCTCTTTCAATTAAACTCAGATATTTTTTTAGAGCAATCTTTAAATTCTCAAACTCATTATTTACTTTTATTCTCAGTGCCTGAAAAACTTTTGTAGCTGGATTTTTTTTTCCTTTATTTTTTTTAACAGATGAAATTATTTTTACAAGCTCTTCATTTGTTTCAATTTTCCTGTTTTTGCGATAATCAACAATAGCTTTTGCAATTTGCCTCGACATAGTTTCATCGGCG
>JBKBTB010000210.1:0-3289 GCA_046291015.1 Exilispira sp.
AAAAAAGAAAAAATTAAATGAGTTGAAAAAATTACAAAAACTAAAAAATAGGAGGTTTGATTTTATGAAAAAATATTTTATTATTTTAGTAAGCTTAATTGTTTTATGGGTAGTGCCAGTGTTGGCGGAAGCACCAAGTCAGGAAAATGCGCCAATGGGAAGCCAGCAGGATAGTTTATTTTTAGGGCAGATGAGTCAGCTTAGTGAAGAGCAGCTTTTATTAATAATTGGGACCATGGAAGAAGTCGATGGTTCAGGGCAGATGGTATATAATTCAAATACAGATCATTTAATTGATACGAGTAATGGTGATAGATATAAATTTGTTAAAGAATTTAGAATATTTTATCAAGCAGGGATGATTTATGCTGGGATGAGCTTTTTAATAACAGGTATAACCTCCTCTTCAGATCTAGCAAAAATATTACAGTCTTCAGGTATTTTTGGAACTATTGCAAGTATAACTGTAACAACAGAAATTATTAAGGTTGTATTAATTGGAGGTGGAGTAATATTAATTTCAGTATCATTATTTGATATATTAAAGAACGGTATATATGTTTATAAATTAGTTAAAATATAGTATAAGGATTAATTATGAATACTGAAAAGAAAAAAATAATATTATTGTTTATTTTGTTATTCAAATTTTTAATTCCTTGTATAATTGTTCCTATTGTATTATTGATATTTATTTTTAGAAATATTGAAAATAAATTACTATATATGGGATTTATAATGTTTATTTCTGGTTTAATATCGTTCATTTATAAAAACCAACTTGATATAGTGTCTTTAATTTATGGTATTTTATTTATTTTATCTTACAAATTAAACAACATTGCAAGTGATAATATAAAGCTATTAATGGGTCTATTTATATATCTATCATTATTAATTATTACAATTATTGATTCTATAAGATTAATTATTTTTAAAAAATATAAAAATAATAAGTTGATAAAAAGCAAAAATGAAGTTGAATTTTTACATTGTTTTGTTTATAAATTATTAAAAAGACCTGTATAAAAAATCTATTATTATTAAATATATTAGATGTTTTATTAAATTTGATTATCTAATTTTCTACTTGATTAATAGTATGACCTAAGTATTAGTGGTCCTAATGTTGGTTATAGCGAATTCAAAAATTTCGGAAAATATGTTATAAAAATTATATTTCACTTAATAAAAATAAGTTATCAAATAGTTCATATTAATGGTTGAATAAATGAGTTTATGCTGAAGGAAGTGGATGATTATGAAACTGGCCTGGTATTATATCAGGTCAGGTTATTTTAGCACCAATAATTGGAAAAGAATCTTTAGTTATAGTGATAGATGAGGAATTCCCCATAGTTGAAATAATAGACTATTATTATAATGAAGATGGTTCATATATGGTTGTGATTTTTATTATGGTGGATGGTATATGTTCTTTCCATAATACATATACTTATAAACCTGTTCATCCAAAACCCAAAAATTAAAAAATAGATTTAACGATATTGTCTAAAATAAATGCAAACTAATATAATTTACTAATATATTATAAATTTATATTTTACAACTTACATAATTTTAAAATAAAAAAAATTATTCGATAAAATTTTATTAAAAGGCTGATTTAATAATTTTATTTTTAGTAAATTTAATAAATTTTATTAAGAGGAGAGAATAAAGAAATATTTTATTATTATCTTATTATTTTTCAATTTAATTTTTAATATTGTTGCAAAATCAAATGAGGCAAACTTTGATGTAAATAAATATATTGAATTTTTTAATCAAGAAATTATTATAAAAATAAATAATCAAAAATTAATCTTAGATGATACCTTAATACACATAATTTTATTTATTCTATTTGATTTTGATAATATTAATGAAGATTTAGATTTAATTTTTAATGAATTTGAAAAAGATATATTACTGAAATTAATAATATAAGAATAAATTTTGAGAATTATATAATTTATGAATATTCTTTAATAAATAATTTTAATTCTTATACTATACATGATCTTAAAAACTATGTTGATGAGAAAGATTATAATAAAAAAAGAGAAATAGCTGATTTAATAATAGCTATATGTACTAATAAATTTATAGTAGACTCAAAAGGAAATTATGTCATTGATAAACAAGAAGTGAATCTTGATATAAAAATAATATCTAATTTTATCTCTAAAAATTATGATTAAATTATTAAAATTATAAATTTAAATATGATTTATAAGAAATTGATAAATTATTGGGAAAATTTTATTATATATCAGTTAGAAGAAATAACAAAAAATTTTTTATCATTTTACTCTCTTCCTTTAAGAACAGTTAAATTGAAATTTATTTATTTTGGTAGCTATAAATGGCAATCTATTTATGAAGATAAAATTATATTTTTAGTAAATTGTTTTGATAATAAAATCAAGGCATAATTATCTTTTATTCATAAGCTATCCCATTTTTATGATTTATCTATTAAAGTAAAATTAAAAGCAGCTGACATAAGGGAAATATTTTCATGTGTTTTTGTTGAAAGGGAAAATGTTACATTAAATGTTACTTGTGAAGAAGATATTAAAAATATAAGTGAATTTTTAAGTTAATATATTGATAAAGAGGGATTTTTTATTAAATTAATAGCTGTTATTTCTGTCTATTATTTTTTAATTCATAATAATCAAAATAATGAATATAATTTAATGTTAAAAGTTTTACTTTCTAAATTAAAAACCTTAAAAATACCAATTGATTATAATTTTAAAATAATTAAAGAAAATTATAAAATAAAATTTGATAGAAAAGTAAAAACATTTAAAATCGAACAAGAGACGAATATGTATCTTGAATTAATTTATTTTATTAGTGAAATTTTATCATTTGAAGAGTTAAAACAAATTTTATCTTATGAAAATAAAAGTATTCAAACACAAAATTTTAAAAATTTAACAATTAAATTTTTTGAAACTAAAATGTTAGAATTGCTAAGAAAATATCATTGGTTATTAAAAAAATCTTTATTTGTCTTATTTTATGAATTTATCATTAATAATTAAAAACATTGAAATTAATTTTATATTTAATATAATTATTTTAATTTAATAATAAAATATTTATTATATAATATTATTAATTATTTATTTTAGTAAATTTTTTAATTATTCTATTTTTCTTTTTATATATTAAAATTTATTTACAAATTATTTAACATGTTAAATAGCAAAAGGGAAAAATTACTTACTAACTTCTTCAATATATATTAGCTGGCTTTCAAAATACATTATTA
>JBKBTB010000211.1:0-3288 GCA_046291015.1 Exilispira sp.
ATCTATTCTACACCTATATTAACTCCTTTTATATAATCAAATTAATTATAATTCCTTTTATAAATAAAACAACTTCACTAATTATCTGATATTTATTAATTCCTTATAACCAGTAATAAGCTTATTAATAACTGATTTTGTCAAATTTAATGCAATTTCGGCTTCTTTAGCAGCTATAGTAACTTCATCAATATTTGTGTTGTCTGGATCTTCGACCAATTTTTGTTGTAAAATTTCAGCATTAACCAGAGCCATATTTGTATCATTAATAGATTTTGTTAAATAATTTAAAAATGTTGGTGAATTGTTAGAATCTTTTTCAATATAATTAAAATGTTTTGGTGTTGTAGAAATCATCTGAACTTTATGTCCAGAAGGATTAATAGAATTAATATTTGAAACAGCAGAAGTATTTACTTTAGTAACAGCACTAGAAATATTGTTAAAAAAATTTATCATCCCCTCCCCCTTATATTCCTTTAGATATTTTCAAAAAATTTATAAATGTAAAATAAAATTTTTTATATTATTACACATTTATTTATAAAATATTACTTCAATAAGTCAATACTTTTCATATATAATTGTTTTGCATTGGTTATTACAACACTATTTGCTTCATAACTTCTTGATGCACTTATTAAATCTGTCATTTCTTTTACAATATTTACATTTGGCATCATCACATAACCCTTTTTTGGTCCAGATTGTATTGCATCTGGATGAGATGGATCCCATACTAATCTAAATGGAGAAGTATCTGCCTCTATTTTAACTACTTTTACACCTTTTCCAATTTTATTTTCATATCCAGGTGGAGTAAATGGCGAAAGAAATTGTGGCTGTTCATCATATGTTCTAAATATAACCATTTTTCTCTGATATGCACCACCTTCAGGAGTTCTTGTTGTATTAGCATTGGCAATGTTATTAGCTATAACATCCATTCTTAATCTTTGAGCAGAAAGACCGGTAGAGGCGATATTAAATGCTCCAAGCATAATTAATACCTTTTTTAAATATTTTAGTATGTATCGGTATAAAATTAATTTCAATAATAGAAAATTTTATATAAAAATTATTTTTCTAATCTTTTTATTTTAAATCAGGCTGTTTTAAATAGATAATAATTATCTTTAACTTTTAACCTGATTAATTTTCTACTTGCTCTTTACCTTTACCTTAAAAATCTGTTAGTTTTTAGCATATAATTATTTTTTTAAATTATTGATTTTTAATGCTATTTGAGAAGCAAGTCTAACATTATTATATATCAATGATTTATTTGCATTTAGTGTTTTACCTGAACTTAAAATAGAAAGCTTTTCAAGTAAAAATGGTGTTACCTGTTTCCCTTTAATACCTTTTTGTTCTAATTCTAAAATTGCATTTTCTATTATTTGTGAAACTTCTTCATAAGGAATTTCATCTTCCTTGTTAATTGGATTTACAACAAGAATACTGCTTTTAAATCCAATATTTTCATTAAAAATATATGATTTTGCTATTTCATCTTCATTATCAACCCTGGTTTGTATTTTATAACCAGAATTCCTTGAATAAAAAGCAGGAAAATCATCTGTTTTAAAACCAAATACTGGAACTTCATATGTTTCAAGAATTTCAATTGTTTTTGGAATATCTAAAATAGATTTGCATCCTGCGCAAACCACAATACCGCCATAAGAAGAAAGAGCATGAATGTCTGCTGAAATATCAAATGTCTTTTCAGCATTTATATGCACACCACCTATACCTCCGGTTGCAAAACAATTTATTTTAGCTTTTCTTGCTAAAAATAAGGTTGCTGCAACAGTTGTTCCTGCATTTAATTTCTTCGAATAACAATAACTTAAATCTTTTGTTGAAGCCTTAAAAGATTTATTTGAAATTTTAGCCAAAAACTCAATTTCATCATCATCCAGTCCAATCTTTGGAATTCCATCTATTATGCCTATTGTTGCTGGTAAAACTTCATTTTCCAGTGCTATCTTTTGACAATTCTTCGCAACTTCTATATTAACTGGATAAGGCAATCCATGGGTAATAATAGTTGATTCAAGTGCTATAACTGGTTTACAATTTTCAACTGCATCTTTAACATCTAAAGATATTTTTAGAAATAAATCTTCTTTCATTTTTACCTCTTTTTTTTATTTATTAAATAGTATTTATATCTAATTAAAGTTCGGCTTCTAACTCAATGAATCTTATTTGTATACTTAACTTTATTCATTTCAGTAATAATAATTATGATCGACATAATATAAAAGATCATCCTTATTTAATTTAAATTTTATATAAATAAAATAAATTTAATTGTTTAGATCTATTAAATATTGTATGACTTTTTTACTTGCCAATCCTATAGCTTCTTCTATTGAATAACCTTCAAAGAACAGCTGTACTATTTTTGAAAAGAGAAAATCTCCTGCGCCAGTTGTATCTTTAACTTTTAATTCTTTTTCGTTTTTATAAAATCTTATTGATTTATCACTTCTTCTAAATAGAGTTGAACCTTTTGGTCCTTCAGTTCTTAATATATATTCTATATTTTGTTTATCCATATAATCAAAAACCGATTTTTCATTTTCAATTAGTGCATTATATTCATAAATATCTGGAGATGTAAAATAAATATTTTTTAGAATATTTTTTACTCTTTTTGCTTTTTCAAATGAAATTGTTTCAAAAAAAATCTTACATCTTTTTTTAGTTAATTCTAAAATTATTTTTTCAAGCTCTGAAGGTTCAATATTTGAATCTATAACAGATAAATCATTTTCACCTATTTTATCAAAGAAAAAAGGTATATTTTTAAATATTAGATTCTTTTCTATTATTCTAAAATCAGCAGTCGCTATATAGCAATTTCCACTTTCCATTAATACATTATATATAGAAGTAGGGAATTCATTCGATTTTATAAATAAAATTTGATTACTATTATTTATTTTTAAGTTTTTAATATTTTCAATATCTTCAGCAATAATTTTTCCGGTTTTTTTATCACTAAAACTATCTAAAATAATTTTTCCAAAAATATCATTACCTATTGTTGTTATAAAAATTTTCTCTTTGATATCAATAGATTTAAAAATATTATAACCAACGCCGCCTATTCTATATGTAAAGGAAGATGGATTTGAAGTACCCCGGGTAAATTTATCTTTTGTAAAAATAAAATCTAAAGAAATACCGCCCAATATGTAAACCATAAGATGACCTATTCAAAATTATTATTTAAATTAATATGAAATTATCTTAAAAAACCCAAAAAATTGATAT
>JBKBTB010000212.1:0-3280 GCA_046291015.1 Exilispira sp.
ATCCAACTGGATATTAAAAACAATTGGAACAAGAGAGTCTTATGTCGATCCTTTTGAAATTTACAAATTTGCAAAAAGTGTCGGAATGGATTATGTAACAATTACTGATCATAATAGTATAGATGGTATATTGAAATTAAAAGAAAAAAAGCCAGATGATACAATAATAGGAGTCGAATTAACGACATATTTCCCGGAAGATGGTGTAAAAATTCATCTTCTTGTCTATAATTTTGAGCCAGAAATTTTTAATCAATTGAACAATCTAAGAGAAGATATATATAAGCTAAGAGATTTTATTTTAGAAAAAGATCTTTTTTATTCTGTAGCTCATCCATTTTATTCAATGAATAAAGAATTGAATATAACACATTTAGAAAAACTGGTTCTTTTGTTCAATAATTTTGAAGTTATTAATGGCGGAAGAAACAATGAAATCAATTCATTTACAAGAAAATTTCTTTTATCATTGAATATGGAAAAAATGGATTATCTTATTAAAAAATATGGAATTCAACCAGCTGGAGAAAAACCCTGGCAAAAGATATTTACTGCCGGTAGTGATGATCACACAGGGCTTTTTGTCGGAACTTCATACAACTATTCGATTGCTAAAGATATAGATGAATTTTTGCTATCAATAAAAGAAAATAGGTCATTAGTTTATGAAAGCAGTATTGGATTTGAAAGTCATGCTTTCCAGATACTAAAGATTGCATCAGACTTTTATAAACATAAGTCACAACAAAAGTTTAATTTAGCTGATGATAATACAAATGATTATGAAAAGTCTAACGGAAAAATTACAAATAACTTTAATCATAATTTCAGTATTTATGATAATAGAAATATTTCTTTATTAAATCTTTTATTTAATAAGAAAGATAGGAACAAAAATACTATTAGATTACTTATAAATACAATAAATAAACTGATATTCGAAAGAAAAAAATTATCTTTAAAAGAAAAAATAGCATTTAAAAATCTATTAAAACAGGCAAAGAAGAAGAATGATCAATTGAAAATAGCTATTTTGAGTTTTATAATTACAATCGATAATTTGATTAATTATGATATAAATATTATTTCAAAAGAACTTTTTGAAACAATAAATTCTGTAATAGATATATCTATTAAAAAATTTATTGAGACAATAACCAGAAAAGAAGAAAATTTAGATATAATTACAGTTATATATAAAACTGTATCTTTGATAATACCATTAATTTTATCCCTTCCTTACATATCCTCTGTTAATCATCTGTGGAAGGATAGAAAACTTATAGATAAAGTAAATCAAATTTATTTTAAGGATTTAAATAATACTAAAGAAGATAAAAATACCTGCATGACTGACAACAGATCAAAATTTAAAAAAATTCTATGGTTTACTGATACCTTAATAGATTTAAATGGTGTTTCAGTTACATTACAAAATATTGGTAACTATAGCTCTAAAATGAAAAAGGATTTACAATTTATCACCTCCTTAAAAAAGGAAGAACTGGAAAAAAGAAAGTTGAATTTTGATATTATAAATTTTGAACCAGTAGCTTCTTTTACAAATGATATATATGTAACCTTTGAAGTTAAAATACCATCAATATTAAAAATAATAGAAAAGGTATATGATTTAAATCCAGATGAAATAATTATTTCAACACCTGGTCCTGTTGGACTGGCTGGACTTTTAGCAAGTAAAATATTAAATATACATTCAAAAATGATATTTCATACAGATTTTTCAAAAGAAGCTTATGAAATATTAAAAGACGAAACTTTCGCATCAATTGTAGATTTCCTTTTAAGAATCATATGTAATCTTGCTGATGAAATACTTGCCAACAACAATGAATACCTTAGAATATTAAAAGAAAAAGGTTATGATAGCTCAAAGCTTAAAATTTTTAAAAGAGGTATAGATTTAAATATATTTAGAAAGTTAAGTAATATTCAGAGTAAAAATATAGATCAAATGACAAATAAGAGTATAGTTCAAAACATAAATCAGATAATTGAAAGCAAAAATAATAATGATAAAAATTGTTTTACTGAAATTAATGAAATAAAAAATAATGAAATTAAAAATATTGAAATCGATGATTTTAATATTAGTAATATTGAAATAGATAATGATTTTATAATGTTATATACTGGCAGGATATCAAAAGATAAGAATCTTGATTTTATAATAGATATTTTCAAAGAAATAGTCAGAGAAATATCCAGAGAATCAAATAGAAAATCAATTGAAGAAACAAAAAAGGAAATTAGCAAAATAAAATTTATTATTGCAGGTGATGGACCATATCTTGAAGAATTGAAAAGGAAATATTTGGATTTAGATGGATTAATCTTTACTGGAATGATTGAAAATAAAGATTTAGTTCAATACTATTCACTTGCAGATTTATTTGTATTTCCAAGTATTACAGATACCTTTGGAATGTCTGTTTTAGAGGCTGCTGCCTGTGGTTTACCGGCAATTGTATCAAATATTGGAGGGCCAAAAGAAATCATAAAAAATAATAAAACAGGCTTTGTTTTAAATATCGATAAAAAATTATGGAAAACAAAAATTTATAGTCTTATCGATGATAAAAAAAATGGTAAAAAATTATTAAATTATCTTTCAAAAAATGCCATTGATTATGTTAGAGAAAAATTTGATATAGAGAAAGTCATTGATTATTATTTTATTAAGGAAGATATTAATTTTTTTCAAAACAATATTGAGCAGGATAAGTATAAGAATAAAAATGGTGATATTGTAAGCATTAAAAATAAAGTTGTACCTGAAAAAAATATAAATTTATCAATTGAAAACAGCAATTTCATTAAAGAAAAAATTCATTGTGAAAATATTTTAAAGAAAAAGAATAATGTAAATAAAAAAAATAAATATAAGGTAAGATATAAAAATATATCTGGTGATAATTATCAATATGGTATGTTGAGTTAAAAATTAATATTAATACTAAATTATATTATTTAAATTAGACTACTATTAAATTAAATAACATTATATCTAAAAATTATAATTTATTATATATTAAATTATCTCAAAATAATATAATTTATATTATTAATTTATATTATTAATTTATATTATTAAAAATTATATTATGATTATGTCTATAATTATATGTTGTTAACTGAATAAAAACTAAAAGTTAATTTATTAAAGTCCAAAATTTTTTTGCTGAAGAGTAAAAATTTATTTAATAAAGACTAAGATTTTATTTATCAAATACTAAAAATTTATATAAAAAATATTAAT
>JBKBTB010000010.1:0-17946 GCA_046291015.1 Exilispira sp.
TTATTTAATTTTTTATCTTATAATCCAATTATTAAAATTTTAAGTATTTGTCTTTAATTAAAAATTGGAGCTGATTGTGACAAAAAATATTAATTTTCAAAATGCTTTTGAAAATTTTTTGCCAGAAGAAGTATTAAAAAAAAGAAAATATGAGAGAAAAGAAGATATCAGAGGAGCATATTTCAGGGATTTAACCGCAATTTTACATTCTTATCCTTTTAGAAGATTAAGAGGGAAAACTCAGGTTTTCTTTTCACCAAGAAATGATCATATTTGTACAAGAATGGAACATAGTTTACATGTAGCCTCAATAGCATCTACGATAGCCAAAGCATTAGGTCTTGATACCGAACTAGCCTGGGCTATAGGTTTGGGTCATGATATCGGGCATCCTCCATTTGGTCATCTTGGCGAGAAGATTATTGCCACTAAAATATTGAAAAATCAAGGTTTTACTCATGAAAAATATTCATATAGAGTACTTACAAAACTTACAAATTATGGAAGAGGCTTAAATCTTACATATGCCGTTTTAGATGGTATTCTTTATCATTGTGGAGAAAGTTTTGAGAAATTTATTTCACCAAATAACCTTATAAATAATATTGAAGAAGATTCAAAATTATCCATAAAATTACAGAGTTATCCTTCATCTTTTGAAGGCTGTATAGTAAGAATGTCAGATAAAATCGCATATGTTGGAAGAGATCTTGAAGATGCCCTGACATTGAAATTGATTTTTCAGGAACAAATACCAATAAATGTAAGAAAGATTCTGGGAATCAAAAATAGTCAAATAATTGATGCTCTTGTTAATGATTTGATAAATGATAGTTTTAAAACTGGTAAAATAAGTTTTTCAGATAAAATATATGAGGTCTTTTTACAACTGATTGAATTTAACTATAAAAATATCTATCTTCATGAAAAACTTAAAATTTTCGAGAAAAATTTTAGCATGATATTGTTAACAATATATAACTATCTTTCAGAAATATATTATAATTATAAATTTTCTTTTGAAAAATATCTTAAAGAAAAAAATTTTCTGGCAATCAGATTTTCAGATTTTATAAAAAAGATGTATGAATTTTACAATTCTGAAAGTGAAAAAGATTCAATTTATTCCCCGGTTATTGATTATATTGCCGGAATGACAGATTCATATGCTATTGAATCTGCTCAGGAGATCCTTTTACCAAAAAGATTTCATTATGATCTTGAAATAGGTTCATTAATTGAATAAAAAAATTAAATTGTAAGGAGTAGTTCATGGATGAAAAAAAATTACTTGAAACAATAACCATTGCGGCAAAAGAACTGGAAAATGAGCTTATCGATTTATCATGTAAATTTATATCTTTTAACTCTGTAAATCCAAAAACAAATGGACCTGGTGAGCTTGAAGTTTCAAAATGGCTTAAAAAAGTTTGTGAGCAGATGGCTGTTGATCAAATTATAGAAATTAATGCACCAGATGATCAGGTAGAATATGGTTTTAGACCAAACATTTTATCATTAGTCAATGGTGAGAATAATAGCAGAAGAATATGGTTTATGACTCATATGGATAAAGTTCCACCTGGAGAACTCAGCCTGTGGGAAAATGATCCTTTTACCCCGGTTGTTAAAAATGGTAAGATTTATGGAAGAGGTTCAGAGGATAATGGTTCATCTCTTGTAGCAAGCATAATTGCAGCTAAAATCATTAAAAAACTTAAATTAAAACCTAAGTATGACATGGGGCTGATGTTTGTTTCAGATGAGGAAACCGGTTCAGAATTTGGAATCTCATATGTTCTTCAAAATTATAAATTCGGTAAAAATGACTGGTTTATTGTGCCTGATTCAGGTAACCCGGTAGGCAATGAAATAGAGATAGCTGAAAAATCTATAATGTGGGTTAAAATGACAACAAAAGGTAAGCAAGCACATGCTTCAATGCCAAATCTTGCGAAAAATGCACATAGAGCAGCCATGGAATGTGCTCTTGCTATAGATTCTTTTATCCATACTAAATATAATGATATAGATAACCTATTTGTACCAGATTATTCCACCTTTGAACCTACTAAAAAAGAAATGAATGTTGAAAATGTTAATACTATCCCGGCTTTAGATGTAATCTGTTTTGATGGAAGAATTCTACCTCATTATGATCTAGATATTATTTTTAATGAGATGAAACAAATAGCAAAAATATACGAACAAAAATATCAGGTTTCAATTTCACTAGAATTTTTACAGAAAAATATTGCCCCAAAGCCAACAGATAAAGACCATCCACTTGTAATTTCATTTTCAAATGCTATAGAAAAAACCAGAAATTTTAAGCCAAAACTTGTTGGCATTGGAGGGGGGACCTGTGCTGCTCTTCTTAGAAAAGAAGGTTTTCCAGCAATAGTTTGGGCGACAATAGATGAGACAGCCCATCAACCAAATGAAAATTGTACCATTGAATATATCTTAAAAGATGCAATAACATATGCATATTATCTATTAACAGTTGATTAAAGGAAATAGTTTTATATTTTTCTAAAATTAATATTTCGATTATTTTTTTGCTTTTGATAATTTTATGATATTTTTATAATATATTAAGTGCTGGAGGTTATTTATGTTTAAAGGTATTTTAACAGCTCAAATCACACCATTTTACAATGGAAAAGTCGATATCGAAAAATTTACACAACTTATTAAAAGACAGAAAGATTCTGGAATTAATGGCATAGTAATTGGTGGATGCACCGGCGAATCATTTACCCTCGAGCAAGAGGATTGCAATCTGCTCTGGCAAGAAGCAATTAAATTTAAAAGTAAAGATTTTAATGTAATTTTTGGTATTGCTCATAATTCTACATTAAGAGCAATTGAAATGATAAAAATTGCAAATAATTATAAACCAGATGGTCTTCTTGTAATAACACCTTTCGCTAATAAACCCTCTCAATCTGCATTAGTAGAATATTATAATACTATTGCTGAGTTTTCAGATTCTCCCATTATAGTATACAATGTCCCGGGAAGAACAGCTGTTTCGATTACCGCTGAAACTGTATTAAAGCTTTCTTCAAATAAAAAAATAGTTGCAATTAAGCAGGCTCTTTCTGATTTTGATGAATTTACAAAATTTAAATTATTATTAAAAGATTTTAATCTTCTTTCAGGTGAAGACACATTGACTTTCCCCGCTCTTTGTATAGGATGGGATGGTGTTATATGCACAAGCTCAAATATAATACCAGAACTCTGGGTAGAAATGTTTAGTTATTATAGAAAAGGTGATATAGAAAAAGCAGCAGGGATTCACTTAAAAATTTTCCCTCTTATTAAAACTTTATTTATTGAAGGGAATCCTGCACCATTAAAATATGCGATGAAACTAATGGGACTTTACAATGGTGAGTTAAGAGCCCCTTTAGTTGAGGTCAGTGATACTTCAAAAAAACAGATTGAAGAACAATTAAAAATTTTAAAATTAATTTAATTTTTTCTTTAAAATAATTGATTTATTTTATCTTTTAAAACTTTTATAATTTTTTTATGATTAAAAATCTTTATCTATTAAATCTAAAGTGTATAATATCTCCATCTTTAACCTGATAATCTTTCATTTCAAGCCTTAACAGTTTTTCTTTTTTCAACTCTTCTTCTGTTTTATATTTTTCCCAATCTTTATAATGATAAACTTCAGCTCTTATAAAACCTTTTTCAATATCTGAATGTATAACACCTGCTGCTTCTTTCGCCTTGGTGCCATTTTTTATAGGCCATGCTCTTACTTCATCTTCTCCTACGGTAAAAAAACAGATTCTATCTAAAAGAGAAAAGATTTGTTGAAGTATTCTTGGCATTGCTTCTTCCTTTAAGTTCAGTTCTTTTAAAAATACCACTCTTTCTTCTTCATTCATATTCATCAAATCATATTCTGTCTGACATGAAATAAAAGATATTTTATGAAAACCATCCGCTATTTTTCTGCCTATATCATCCATTATTTGCTCAATTTTACTTATAGTATCCTCTGAAATATTTATAATATATAATATTGGTTTTAATGTTAAAAAAGAAAATCCTCTTGCTATTTTTTTCTCATCTTCATTAAGCTCTAATTTTCTTAATGCAATACCTTTTTCGAGTTCTTCTTTTAATTTAAGCATGAGTTTTAATTCTAATTCATCCTCTTTTTCTTTTCTTTTTTGCAAAGTTCTTTTTAAGCTTTCTATTCTTGTTTCAACACTTGCCAGATCTGCTAAAATTGATTCTTCTTCAAATCTTATAATTTCCTGATCTATTTCTACCTTATCATCTCCTTCAAGAAAACTTCCAAAATATGGTATAATATAGCATAATGCATCGGTATTTTTGTATTCTGCTATTCTTTTAGAGCTATAAAATTCTTCTTTTGAAACACCTGGGAAATCTATAAATGTAACTTTTGCGTGAACTATACTTTTAGGTTTAAAATATTTAGCAAGATTATCCACTCGAAAATCCGGAATCTTTGCAACACCAACCTGCTTTTCAGTATTAAATTGATGATAAGTAATGCCTGTTAAAATTGAAAATAAAAGTGTTTTCCCGCATCCCTTTCTGCCAATTATTGCTATTTCCATTATTATTCTCCTGATTATTACTTTACCGATATTTTTATTCTTAAAATTTTAAAATATTTTCTCTGTTAAAATTATAATATTGTTTTTAATTGATTATCTAATTTTTTCCGAATCTTTTAGTATAAGCATTTTCAAGTCTATCCATTGCTTCTTTTAAAATTTTTCTACTTGTAGCAAAATTCAATCTCATAAATCCTTCTCCACCGTTTCCAAATTGACGACCTTCATTTAAAAGTAATTTTGCTTCTTTTATGAAAAACTTTGAGATTTCATCATCAGTTCCCAAATTTCTACAATATATCCAGGCTAAATATGTGGCTTCCAATGGATAAAGTTTTAGTTTGGGTAATTTTGAAAGTCTATTTTTAATATAAAGATAATTTTCTTTTAAGTATTGAATAAGTTGTTTAAGCCATTCTTTTCCTTCATTATACGCCGATATTGTAGCTGTAATTCCGAAAATATTTGGAACACCGAGCCCAACACCATCAATTGTTTTTTGAAATTTTTTACCAAGATTATTATTAAAAATAATTACATAAGCACTTGTAAGACCGGCTATATTAAAGGTTTTATTTGGTGCATTTAAGGTTATGACATAGTCTTTTGCCTTTTCACAAACTTTTACAGTAGGTATATGCTTCTTATCGCTTAGAATCAAATCTGAATGAATTTCATCAGATATAATCAATATATTTCTTTCAATGCAAAAATTAACAAGTTTTTCAAGCTCATCTTTATCCCATACTCTTCCTACAGGATTATGAGGACTACAAAGAAGCAAAACTGTTGTTTTTTCATTAACAATAGAATAAAGATTTTGAAAATCTATCGTATATCTCTGATTTTCCAATTTTAATTTATTAATTAAAAGTTTCCTTCCAGTATTTTCAACCGATTGAAAAAATGGATAATATACCGGTGTTTGAACAATAATACCATCTCCAATATTACTGAAAGCTAGTAAACTTAAATATATCGCCGGGACAACACCCAAAGAATAGTATATATTTTCTTTATCTATTTTCAATTCATGCTTTTCCATATACCATTTGATAATTGAATCAAAATATTTATTCGTTCGATAAGGATACCCATAAATAGAATGTCTGGCTCTTCTTATTAGAGATTCTTTAACAGGTAATGGTACCGAAAAGTCCATATCTGCGACCCAAAGAGGAATTAAACTATCATCATTGTAAGCAATTAATGGTATGTCCCACTTAAGACTATCACTATTTTTTCTGCTTATTATTCTGTCAAAATTATACTTCAAATTAATCTCCAGTTTTTTAAATTATAAATTAAAGGTAATTAATAATCTAATAGTTCCACCTTTAAAATAACCAATCTAATCTTTTTTTGACTATATATAAAAATTTTATAATGTAAAACCAGAAATAAATATTTAATTAAATCAATATTATTAAATCAATATTATTATTAAACTTATATAAAGTTAAGAGAAATTATTTTTTGTTTAATATATCTATTAAAAAATATAAAACTTAAAAATTATTATTGTAAATAAGGAGTTCAAGTTTTGGCAAAAGAAATCGTTAAAATAAACTCAGTTGGTGCAAATGCAGTTGGTATTGCAAGGACCAAAGATGGTAAAATCTGTCTGGTTCCATTTTCGCTAACAAATGAAGTTTGTGAAATAGAAATTACTGCAAATCATGCAGATTATTCTAATGGAAAAATCATAAATATACTTGAAAAATCGGATAAAAGAATTCAACCAGAATGTAAAATTTTTGAACTATGTGGTGGTTGCAATTTTCTTCATACAACTTATGAAAATGAGATTGAAATAAAAATAAAGATTGTACTTGATTCATTAAATAAAATAGGAAAAACAAATTATCAGGGCAGACTCACAATAATTTTTAGCAAAAGTAGATTCTATTATAGAAACAATGTTCAAATAAAAACAACAGCTGAAGGTAAAATTGGCTTTTATGCACCAAAAACATTAAAAGTAGTTCCCTTCCCGGATTTCAAATGCCTTCTTTTAACTAAAAGAATGCAGGAATTTATTGATAGTATAGATAAAAAATATTTTTTATTTACAAAAGGTTTCACTCTTAGAGATGGAATAAATATTTACACCGCTCATTTAAACTATAATACCGATAGTGAATTTTGTGAATATAAAGTCAATAATTTTATTTATAGAGTTGGAATTTCAGATTTTTTCCAGATAAATAACTTTTTACTTGATAGATTCCAAAAAGAGGCTTGCAATTTGATAAAGGAAAATTTACCCACCATAGAACTATATGGAGGCTCTGGTTTTTTCTCATTGCCAATAGCTCAAAAAGTTCCAAAATTATTAGTTAATGAATTATCAAAAAGAGCTATTTCAAATGGGATATATAATGCAAAAGAGAACAATGTAAACAATATTGAATTTATTGCCTCAGATGCAGAAGTTTTTATAAAAAAATATAATGATGTTTCACAAATCTTTGTAGATCCACCAAGAGCTGGCATGGAAAAATCTGTTGTTGAAACCATTAAAAATTCCAAGATTCAAAGAATAATTTATATTTCATGCAATCCAGCAACCTTTTCGAGAGATTTATATAGTCTATCAGAAAAGGGATTTGAGTTAAAAGATCTTATCATCATAGACAATTTCCCATCAACCCATCATATAGAATTAATTGGTGAAATAGAAAGATAATTTTGATAATAAAATTATCCATATCTTATATACTATTTAATGAGGGTTGATATTTAATAAAAAAAAAGGATAGGCGCTCATTCGCTAAGGGCCTATCCTAACAACCTATCTGCTCATTTTTTACAGGGAGGAAGATTCACTTATATTTTCGGTAAATTAAAATCTAACTTTAGAGTATTTGATTATTTTAATTTATGATTTTTGTGAAACAAATTCTTTTAATATACTACTTGTTATTCTTTCAAATATTCTTTCGATAGAGATAACCTTTTTATTCAATTCATCAAATACAAAAAATATTCCATTAACTTGAGCATCACCTGACGCAACCTTAAAAGATTTTGGTATCAATGTTTTAAATTTTTCCAGTATTATTTCTACCTGCATCCCAATAATGCTATTTGATGGGCCTGTCATTCCGATATCTGATATATAAGCAGTTTTATCTGATAAAATAGTTTCATCCGCTGTTTGCACATGTGTATGAGTACCAAAAACAAGATTAACCATATCCTTAAGATAATATCCTATTGCAACCTTTTCAGCTGTTGCTTCAGCATGAAAATCAAGTATGATACAATCTGCCATTTCAAAAAGATTTTTTTCTTTTTCATATAAATTTTGAAAGGAATAAATTGGAGGGAAAAGAGGTTCCATAAAAACCTGTCCGGCTAAATTTAAAATTAGAAATTTTTTATTATTTTTTGTAAAAAAAATATATCCTTTTCCTGGAGCATTATCTCCATAATTTAGAGGGCGAATAATTTTATCATTTGATGAAAAATAATTAATTATTTCTTTATGCTTCCATATATGATTACCAGATGTAACTATATCCACACCCATTGAGAATAACTCATCTGCATTCTTTGGAGTTATTCCAATGCCACCTGAAACATTTTCTCCATTTGCAATTATTAAATCTGGTTTATAGTTATCTTTTTTATTATAAATAAAATAAGATAGGGCATTACGCCCTACCTCTCCAACAACATCACCAAAAACCAATATTTTTAGCATCAGTCGGTATGCTCCACAACTCTTTTTTCTTTAACAACTGTTATCTTTATTCTTCCTGGATATCTAATCTTGGTATTTTGTATTATCTTTGCTTTCATCTCTTTTGCAATTGAATCCAATTCTGATTCGGGAACATCTGCCTTAACAAAGAGTCTTATCTCTCTTCCTGCTTGTAATGCGTATGCATGTTCAACTTTATCAAATTGTTTTGCTTCTTTTTCAAGTTCTGTAACTCTATTAATATAATCTCCCCATGCACCTTCATCATATCTTACACCAGGTCTTGAACCAGATATTTTATCTGCAATTCTGACAATTACTGCTTCGACTGATTCTGGATATTCTCTTTCATCTATCACAGAATGTGGAAAACCTGTAGCTTCATGATGCCAGGCAACTGCTGCAATTGTTTCTTTTGATTCTCCAACCTTTTTTAGAAGTTTTACACCTTCATCCACATGTTTGTTTCCAACTTCACTTTCAATAGCTTTACCGATATCATGAAAAAGACCTGCTCTTTTTGCAACTTCAGCATCAGCACCAATTTCATTAGCAATAATTGCTGCTAATTTTGCTACTTCTTTCGAATGTATAAGAATATTTTGCCCATAAGAAGGTCTGTAATATAGACTTCCAACTGCTCTTATAAATTCATTTGTCAATTTGCTAATACTTATCCCTAACTCATATAAAGTCTTACTTCCTTCTTCCATTATCTTTTGTTCAACTTCAATTCTTGCTTTTTCATAAACTTCTTCGATTCTTGCAGGATGGATTCTACCATCCTTTATAAGATTTTCTAAAGTAATCTGTGCCTTGATCCTTCTTATTGGATCAAAACCTGAAACAGTAACAATTTCTGGAGTATCATCAATAATTATATCTACTCCAAGCAAATTTTCCAGAGTTCTTATATTTCTTCCCTCACGTCCTATAATCCTTCCCTTCATCTCATCATCTGGAAGAGTAATGTTGGTTATATTTACTTCTTTTGAAACATCAGATGCAATTCTTTGCATGGAGGAAACAAGAATATCCCTTGCTTTTTTGTCAACTTCAAGCTCAAGTTCTTTTACTTTTTCTTCGAAATAAGAAAGTTTATCATTAAAATAATTAGCAAGTTTTTCTTCAATATCAGACTTAACCTTTTCCTCAAGTTTTTTTCTTGCCTCTTCTTTTGTAAGAGAAGCCACTCTTTCAAGTTCTTTATCAATCTTGCCTTCTCTCTCATTGATCTTATCTTCTCGAATTTTAATATGTCTTTCTCTTTCAAAGATGACTCTTTCCTTTTCCTCCAATGATTTTAAAAGACGATCAAGATTTTCTTCACGGCTTGATAATCTTTTTTCAACAGAAGCAAGTTCATTTTTTCTTTCTTTTAATTCTTTTTCAAATTCAGCCCTTTCCTTTGAAATGGTTTCTTTAAGCTCTGCCATTTTAATTCTGGCTTTTTCTTCTGCATCATTAAGAATAGCGGCTACTTTTTTTTCTGATTCCTCTTTAATTTTATTTGCTAAAATTTCAGCGCTCTGTAATTTCAATCTAGCATATAAATATCTTAAAATGTAACCAACCAATACTCCAGCGATTAATGAGACAAGAGAGGGGATTAGTAAATTACCTTCTGACATACATACCCCCTCTGGTATTATTATTATTTTTATTTATATCTAATTAATACTATAAAAATAAAAAAAAATCAATTAGACTTTTTTTTTATTTTATATCATTTTTCTTGTGAAGGTATGAAAAAATGAAAAAAAATATTTATGAAAATTTTCTGGTAAATAGAGAAGAAGCTAATATAGATGAAATACAAAAATTACTTAATTTCTCAAATAACCTCGGAGCAGAAACTTTTTTCTATAAAGAACCATTTTATAAAAAAGGTGACGAAAAAAAATTACAAGAAGATTATAAATTGCAGAAAATTGGTTTTCAATTTTTCAATACTGAAAATGGGAAAATAATATTTGAAAAACTTAGATCAAGAATTAAGCAGATCAAAGATTTACGAAATTTACTTAAAAAATATAATGATATATTTTTTGAAACAGATATTTTCGATATAAAACAGTTTTTATTGAATTGTAGATATATTTTCAACTTATTTCCATACGATCAAATACCAATTTTCAATGAGAAATCTTTTAATTATATAGAAAAGATACTACCTCAAATTGATAATATACACCCATTTGAACCGACTTTTGCTATTTATAAAGACTTTAGTCCCAAAATGGATGAACTTGTTACTAGACTTGAAAAATTGGAAATTGAAAAAAATTTGCTCGAAAGAGAAATTGAAAATAGATATAAAGATTTAAACATTACATTTTCAAACCCTAAAATTATATTAAAAGAAGATATTGAAAAAATTAAATTAATTAATTCTGATAATTTTGACATAATTGAAGAAACATCTTTATATATCAAAATAAAATTAAAATCAACTGAAAAACTTACTTTTATCTATGAAGAGATAGAAGATATTAACAATGAAATATACTTTGAAAAAATCAGAATTTGCAGAGATATTTCAGTAAAAATAAGAGATTTTAAAGATGACATTCTTAATAGTTTTGAATTAATAGGTATTATTGATTCATATCTTACTAAAATAGATTTTGCATATAAGATTAAAGGAGTAATTCCAGAAATTTCAGATTCTAATTTTACAATAAAAAATGGAAGAAATATAATTTTAGAAAAATATATCGAACAACAGAATATAAAATATATTCCATTAAACATTGATATGGATCCTGGTGTTACAATACTAACTGGCTCAAATATGGGTGGTAAAACATGCACATTAAAAACAATTGCTCAGATAGCCTATCTTGTTCATTCTGGTTTAATGATCCCGGCAGAGTATGTTAAGATTCCTTTATTTAATGGCATATATATTTCCAGAACATCATCCTCCTCCATAAAGGAAGGTCTTTCTTCTTTTGGTTATGAACTGATAAGTATAAAACCATTTTTTGAAAATCTTGAAAATAATTATCTTTTTTTATTAGATGAACCAGCTTCTGGAACTAATCCGGTTGAAGGCAAATCAATTGTTAAAGCGATGGCAGACAAATTTTCAAAAAGCAACTCATTCGCAATTATTTCAACTCATTATGATGGTATTTCTGAAGGTATAAAATGTCGTAAATATTGCATTATAGGTTTTACAGATGAGAATCTAAAAAAAATATCACTTTATTTATCCAAAGATGAAGATTTGCCTTTGTTTCAACTCCACCAATTTATTGACCACTCTCTTATTGAAGTATTTGAAGAAAGTGAAGTACCAAAAAATGCAATTAATCTCTTAAAATTATTTAAGTTTAATAGAGATTTTATAGAAAAATGTATTGATAATCTTAAATATCTTTAAAATACTGTGCTAAATATAATGAACCTGTAATTAAAATGGTGTTTATTTCATTATCATATTTTATTATTTTATCTAATAGATTAATCCCTTTATAGTTTGTCCCTTCTTGAACAAAATAATCTACCTTTTTACTATCTTTTACAATCAGTTCTTTAAATATGTCAATATAATTTGATACCTTTGAGTCTTTATATTTATCTAGTTCTACAAAATAAAATAAGGAAGATATTTTTATAAGTATGCTTAACATCCCCTTATGATCTTTATCTTTCATCATACCTGTAATTATAGCAATTTTTTCATTTATTATATTTTTATTAATCATTTTTTTAATTGTACTTACAAGCCTATATATAGATTCTTGGGTATGAGCACCATCTATTATAATTGTCCTTCCCTTATAACTTTTTATCTCAAATCTTGAAATAAAATATGCTTCCTTTAATAAACTTTCAATATAATTAAAATTAAATCTTATTTTCAATAATTTACATGCAATTATAATCGAAATTAAAGCCGCTTCAATGTTTCTTCTTTGAAAATCACCAATTAATCTTGATAAAATAATTTTTTTTTCATTCTCTTTCAATAGATTTATCTTATACTTTGACATTATTTTCAAGCCTTCTTTTTTAAAACCAATAAAATCTACTTTTACAAAATCTTTTGAATAATAAAAAGGACTTTTATTTTTATCAGCAATTAGTTTTATCGTATTAAAAACATCTTTTTTGTTCATACTTAAAATAACTGGCTTCCCCTCTTTAATAATTCCAGCTTTTTCTTTTGCTATTTTTTTCAATGTTTTACCAAGAACTTCGGTGTGTTCAAATGTTATTGATGTAATAACAGATATTAAGGGATTTATAATATTCGTGGAGTCCAATCTTCCACCAAGACCTACCTCAATAATTGCCAGATCTACCTTTTCCTTAAAAAAATATAAAAAAGCTAATTCTGTAAAAATATCAAAATATGATGGT
Organism: Exilispira sp.; assembly: GCA_046291015.1. Taxonomy (GTDB): domain Bacteria; phylum Spirochaetota; class JAAYUW01; order JAAYUW01; family JAAYUW01; genus Exilispira. The sequence continues at coordinate 12,697 of JBKBTB010000010.1, forward strand.
ATTTCTTCCTTATTCTTAATATTTATAACATATTCCTGAATATCGTTCAGTATTGTAAGAAAAGATTCTATTTCTATCATTTTATCATTTATCTTTATCCTTTCACGTGGGTTAAATATATGTGGTGAAGTATAAAGACCAACTTTTAATCCATGTAATTGAAAATATTTTGACAGGATATAAGATACAGTTCCTTTACCTTTAGAGCCAGCTACATGAATAGTTTTAATATTATCAATTGGATTACCAAAATATTGATTCATTTTGGAAATTGGTAGTAATTGAAATGAACTTTTATTTTTTCTTTTATCATGATTTCTCTCTAAATTGGTAAAAGAATAAATCCAATCCAGAGCTTTATCAAAATCATCAAATTTATGCATTTTTTTTATTTTCCATAAATTTAATGAAAGTTTGAAAATTTTTAGATAATGTTGCTTTTTCTTGAATTTCTATTGGTAAATCAGAAATCTGCATAAATAAAAACTTACCAATCTCTTTAATAGATTTAGATAAAAATTCCTTTTTTTCATTTAAACTTTTGGGTTTTAAATGTAAAAGCTCTTTTATGACTTCTGGTCTTGGAGGTCCAAACCTAAGTAAACCAAGATTAACCAGCCCTTTATTATTTTTCCCCATGTTTAAATCATCGGGTTTACCTTTTTTATATCTATCTTCTTTATTTTTATCTAATTCATTTTCACTATTAAAATTATCATTTAAGTCCTCTAGTTTTTTTAAATTCTCCTCTTGTTCATGAGATTCTTCAACTGGAATTTGCTCATTCAAACTTTCTGGTAAAATCGGTTCGACAGATTCAAAATAGTCCGGTGAATTTTTTATATCTTGCTTTTCTTTTTCACTATCTGTATCAAATAAAAATTCCGGAAATTCCTCACTTTCAGTTTCATCTATAATTAATTCATTTGATTTTTCTCGCTCATCAGAAGGAGTATTTACATTTTGACTGCTATCAAATGATTTTTGAATTGGTGTTGAAAGTTTACCATCCTGTGGATAACTTTCTGAAGGTAAAGGCTTGTTTTCTGACATATCTTGTTGAGTAATAATGGGATATTGAGATACAGGATTTTGGTTATATAAAGTTTGTGAATCAAGATTTGAAAAATAATCTGGCTGCTGATAAATTTTGGGCTGTTGAACCATTGAGCTATCAACAATTGGTTGTTGTGTGATAGGCTGCTGATAAATTTTGGGCTGTTGAACCATTGAGCTATCAACAATTGGTTGTTGTGCGATAGGCTGCTGAATAGCGGGTTGAATTGTATAAGGCTGCTGAATCACGGGCTGTTGCATAATATGTTGTTGAATGGCTGGTTGCTGAAAATTTTTTAATTCATCTTTTATTCTTTCTTTTTCATTTAAACTATATGCTTCTTCAAGTGAGGATGGAATGTTATCTTTTTTCATTTCGCTTAATAAACTGATATCCTCATCTTCACTTATTTTTTTTTGCTCAAAGTCAAAGGGAATTTTTTTTTCTTTTATAGTATCAAAGGGTATTTTATCAAAAATATCAGTATCTTCTTCGCTTTCTAAAAGTTTTTCATCTTCACTTTTTTCATTTTTTTTTGCTTTTTTTTCTATAATTTCTTCAGCTTCTTCTTCATACTCATCAGGGCTGAAAACTCCATCGGAAAGATAATCCAGTATTTTACTTGAAGAATCAATTCCAGATAAAGAAGACTCTGCTTCCTCTGTAAATTCACCGTCAAGAATTTTAGATATCAAGCTATATTCGCTTTCTTCATCAATTTCATCTATTTTTGTTCCAATAGATTCATCAACCTGATCAAAAAGTTTTTCTATCGATTCTTGAATACTCTTTTTTTCATCTTCAAAATTTGCCTTTTCAAGGTTTTTTTCTTTAAATTTGTTTAATACAGTCTCATTTCTAGATTTTATTTCTTTTTCATAATTATTTAAGATTTCTTCATAACTTTCAAGAATATTGTTGAATTCTTCCATTGAATTGATATTCTTAAATCTTGAAAGGTTTAAGATAGCAGAATACTCTTCAACTGCTTCTTTTAATTTATTATTATTTTTATAATAAGAGCCAAGTATCAAATATGGCTGTATATTATCCGGGTTACTCTTTTTTACATTTTCTAGATAATATAAAGCATCAAGAAACTGATTATCCTCTAATTTTATTTGACCTAAAATAATATTGGCTTCTTCATTTTTAGGATCTTTTTCAATAAGTTTTGAAAGATAGTACTGAGCGCCACTTTTTTCACCAAGTGAAAATAGAACCATCCCTTTTCTTAATAGCCCTTGCTGATTTTCTGGATTTATTTCCAGTAGTTTTGAATAATAAACATTTGCTTCATCCAAATTACCGGATAATTCCAGACTAAAGGCTAAACCAAAAAGAGCTTCTTCAGAATTCGAATTTTCTTTTAAAACCTCTATGAAATAACTTTTTGCCTTTTCGTAATCTTTAATCTGAATGGCAGCCTTTCCAGTTTCAATTTTAATTTTTTCATTTTTCCCAAATTTTATTTCTGCTTCACCAAGTATTTTAAGTGCCTTTTCAGTTAATTCCTGTTTTTCATATAATTGAGCTAAATGTAAATAGGGTTCTGGATTCTCTTTGCTTAATGTTGTAGCCTTATAGTATAATTCTTCGGCTTTTTCAAACACTTTAATCTTTTCATAAGTATAACCAAGAAAAACCATTGTATCAATTGCTTTGGGTTCAAGATTATATGCTTTTTCCAAATTCTTTAGAGCTTGCCTGTAATCTCCTTCCTCTATTTGATATAATCCTATCATTTTAAGTATATTGGGTGAATTTGGTTTCAATTTATTTGCTTTTAAAAATGCATTAAAACTTTCCTTTTTCTTGCCCAGCTTATAATATATTAATCCTAAATTTTCATAAGCTTTTGGAATATTATTATTAAGTTTTAATATGGTAAGATAATACCTGATTGCATCGTTAAATTTATTTATTAAAAAAGAGATTTCTGCTAAAATTAGCAATATGTCGATATTTTTAGGATTTTTATTGTATGCTTTACTAAGATTATTAATTGCCATTTCATAATTTTTTTGTTCATAATTTAATTTGCCAAAAAGAAAATAATATTGCCAATCTTCTTTTAATTTTTCTGGAAGTTCATCTAAAATTTTCTTTGCTTCATTATATAGTCGCAAAACTATTTTTAATTCAATAAACTTAAAAGTATATACCGGATTATTTTTATCTGAATTATATAAATTTTCATATATCTTTACTGCATTTTTAATATCATCTGCCTTAATATATGTTTCTGCAAGAAGTATCATTAAATCATCTTTTGGACCATTATATTTTATTTCCTTTAATATCAAATCAATAGCTTTATTATACTCAGTTAAATTAATAGCCCTTTCAATTTCTTTGATGCTATTTCTTTTGTCCATATAGTTTTATAGTTAACTCAACCTCCGCAATGCTTTTATTTGTAACTCTCGCAATCTCTTCTTCACTCCAGCCCTGCCTATATAACTCTAAAATTGTTTCACTTTTTTCATCAAAATTTGAAGGTGTCCTCTTCGCTTCAGACTTCATCTTTAGCATTACATTGGATTTTTCAATTAAAAGTTCTAATTGCTCAATTAATTCCTCGGATTTTGAATTTAATTTTTCAAGTCTATCTTCAGTTTTGGTTAGCCAGATTTGCTTTTGTTCCAATTGTTTGTTTCTCTCTTCTAAATCCATAATAAAACCATCCATTTGAGAAAATTTTTCTAATGCAGAATCAAATTTTCTGGATTCTTTTTCAATTGAAAGAATTTCTTTTTCTATATTTAATAATTTTTCTTGAAGAGTTTTGCTTTCGACTTTAATTGAATTGACCAATTCTTTTATCCCTTCACTATCTCCTGTCATTATTTTAATTTCATTCTCAAGCCTGTATATATTATCATTCAACTCTGTAAGTTTGATATCATATTGCTTTAATAAACCAAATTTTTCTGATATTTTCTTAAACATTTGATCAAGTTCAACCATTTTATTCTTTATATTTTCTATAACTTCCATATCATTTTGAACTTTATTAAATTGATTATCAGCCTTTGCAGAAAGTACTACCAGCCTATCAAAAGTTTCTTCTAATCTGGCTAATGTTTTTCTTTCATTTCTTAATTCAAATATTTTTTTAGAATATTCCTCTAAATCCTTATCTATACCCTCGAAATTTTTTAGAAATTCTTCGGTTTCTTTCTGTCTCGAATTAAGCACTTCAATTTGCTGTTCATAATCTTTAATCAATTTATCAATCTGATTTATCTCATTTTTAATTTGAATTAAGTAACTATTTTTATCTTCAAGTTTATTCAACTCATCATTGAAGATTTTGATTCTGGCTTCTATGGCTTCAAATTTTGCTTTTACTTCATCTTCAATAGAATTAAATATCTGATTTGATTTATTTCTTATGTTTAATAGATCACCTTTAAAATCTTCCAATAACATATCCTTTGATGATAAAACACTTTCTATTGAAGACTTTAAGTTTTCCCTGGATCTATTAATAATTTCATTCATATCTTTTTCTTTATCTATTAAAATCTTGGTAACCCTGACATCAACAATATTTTGAAGATTTTTTATCATTTCATTAAATTGGTCCTTTTTTTCATCCAGTTCCTTATAACGGGAATCAATTATTTTAAGATTCTCTGAGGCTGTATCAATATACTTTATTTTCAACTCTTCTAAAAGTTCTTTAGCCTTATTTTCAAAAGAATTTTGTATATTATAAGCATTATCCTCTGTTCTTTTATTAATGTCATTTATTGATTTAATATAATCCATTTTTACTTGTTCAAGATTTTTTTCAAATTTATCGAGTATTGTAAAGATTTCTTCTTTCCTTTTATAAAGATCTTCTTTATATTCATTAATGCTATTCTCCATTTCTATGCTTAAACTTTCATATTTTTTATCGATCTCCTTAATATTATCAAAAAGCAAATCAATTCTTTTTTCAATCTCATTCTGTTTTGGGGTAATTCTTTGAATTGAATTATTGAAAAATATTTCAATTTTTTCAACATTTTCATTGCTTAATCTTTCTGTTTCAGATTTAATTTTATTTGAAAATTCATTATATTCTTCTATAATCTTTTCTTTTTGTAATGTTAATTCTTTTATTATATTTTCAAAATAATTTTTCAACCTGTTATTTGATTCCTCTTGAAATCTCTGACAAAATAAATCAAATTTTTTGC